>JBILUF010000209.1:0-5012 GCA_044371155.1 Bdellovibrionota bacterium | reverse complement strand
CCTTTACGAGCCTAAACTCAGCCCAATCTGAAAACGGAAATCTCCGTAGCGCATCCTCTATGCTCTGCCGATTCACAGACTGCACACTGGACATCACCTCACTGAGCGAGTGAATTCGCTTGCGGTATGTCCACTCCTGCCCCAGGGCCATCATTCGACCCATCGGAAGCTCGCCGCCCAGAACGATCTTGGTTTTAAGTTTAGTCTTGGCCTGCTCCAGTTCTCGGTCTGTAAAGTCCATCGGTGTCGCTAGCACCCGACGCATAATCGAAACAACCTCATCCAGACGATTTGGCTCCGTCGATGCCGATGCCATAACCGCCCCCACACCATCACGGTCGTCGCTATCAAGACCGACAGATTCAGCCAAGCCGGTGTCAATTAGCTCCCAATACAACTTCGAACCGGAGGAGTCCCCGAGGATCGTCGACAACACCGCAAGCGGATAGCGCACCGGGTCCTGAGCGCTGCAACCACGGGTCATCAGCAACACATGCGACTGATGAATGTCGCGTTTTCGATACTCTTTGACCTGCGGCGCGGGAGAGAAATCAGATAGCGCCCGCTGCACTGGAAAGTTCTCCCAGCCTTTAGTGCACTCCTCGGCATCTTTTAGAAACTTCTTCCAATCAAAATTGCCCGATGCTGCAAGGGTTATATTCGAGGGGGAATAGCGCCGCTTAAAGTACTGCGCCATCTCATCCCGAGATAGGGCTGAGATACTCTCGGTAGAGCCAAGCACAGAATTTCCCACAGGATGCGATCCAAAAAAATCGCGCAGGGCATGCTCATACAGATAAAAGCCAGGCCTATCTTGATACAGTGCAATCTCCTCAAGGATTACCTTCTTTTCGGTATCGAACTCCTCCTGTTCAAGGGCAGGTCGAAGCATATCCGACAAGAGCTCTTGGATCTTTGGGAACATCTCGGGGATACCACCAGCATAAAAGACGGTCATCTCCTCAGATGTATACGCATTCGCCTGCGCCCCCAAATTGCCAAGCTCGTAGGTGATATCCATAGCAGAGCGCTTCTTGGTGCCTTTAAACACCATGTGCTCCAGAAAATGCGATACCCCAGACTCTCTTGAGGTCTCATCTCGCGATCCGGTGCGGACAAAGAATCCTATAGCTGCACTTTGACTTGTCGGGATCAACTCTCCAAGCACCTTAAGACCGTTGCTTAGCGTTTCTTCATGTACTGTTCGTGAATTCATACCTTACCTATCCTACCTTCACAGTGAACGGGAACCTAACGTTACAAGGGAATGCGCTTTGACCGGGAAGCGATCAAAGAAGCCATCGAGGTCGGCTATACTCACCTTGCCCACCTCAGCCATAATATCTTGCCAGGAACGGACCCTCTTCCCCAGCCAATAATCAGCTGCGTTAGAGGACGCACGCGAACCAGAGGACTCCTCCCCCATGATAAGGGCGGCTTTAAGGTTTGCCTTGGCACGCGCCAGCTCTTCCTCTGTGACAGTGCCCTGAATACGAGACAACTCCGCTAGCATCACCTCAAGGGTCTCATGCGCTCGCTCAGGTGTGGTACCAGCATACGCCGTCATCACACCATACTCACGAGTGGCTGAGTGGCGAGCATAGACCGAGTAACACAGTCCGCGCTTCTCCCGTACCTCGATGAACAACCTTCCAAACATTCCACCCGAAAGGATCTGTGCGGCCACCTTGGCCACATAAAAGTGCGGATCCCCGAAACACGCCGATGGATACGCGAGGGCGATCTGCAGCTGCGCCGCTTGATGCTGCACATGGTGTTTCATAGGGCCAGGCAACGGTCCAAACGCAGGCAACTCGCACCCAGCTCCAACCCAACCGGAAAAATTACTTCGCACCGTGTTGGCCACATCACCTGCTCGCACTTTTCCAGCCACCGATAGAATCGCCTTGCTGGGGCGCACTATCCTTTCCCATTCGGATCTGAGTAGCTCAATGCTTGTGGCCTCCAGCCCCTCTTTGGAACCGAATCCGGGACGACCGTAAGGGGCTGGAAAATATCTCTTGGTCAACTCAGAGAATACCCAGCGCGAAGGACTGTCGGTGAGTGATGCGATATCTTGCAACAGAATGCTGCGAATATCATCCACCTCATCAGCGGGCAGTGCTGGACGGAGGATCATGTGGCCGAGAAGCTCCATCGCCTTATCGAAATGCTCGGCAAGCAGGCTCCCGCGATAGGCCATGCGGTCGCCGCTGGCCGACTCTCCGTGGGCGATGCCATACCGGTCAAACTCATCGGAAAGCTCTCGACTTGAGAACGGGCCCGCGCCGCGGGAAGTGAGCTCGGCCAAAACAAGGGAGCTCCCCACGGTGCTCTCCGAATCGCAGACAATACCTCCGGGCAGAATCAGATCATATGCCACCGACTCTACATGCGGCATCTCATCGACGAGCACCGTCAATCCATTCTCTAGCTGTTCAATTGAAACCATACCCCTACCTACTAAAATCTACTTAAGTGCCGCACTGCGCCAATTCCCCCACCGTTACCTCATGGCCCTTTGCCCCCTGGGTAAAGGCAGCAAACATCCGTTCCATGGCAGCGGGGAAATACACTGATTCTCGATCCCGCAGCACCGCGGCACGTACCTCTGAGAGGGTAATCCTATCCGGACTGCGAGTCAGTGTAATCGGCATCGCTCGCGAGTCTCCGCGAGCCAAAATACCTACCCGCTCTAGGTCATCCAGAGCAGGCTTTAGAATAACACAGCTACATCCAAGCTGCTCCGCAAGCTCGAGATCGTTCGGAAGCTTTTGCCCCTCATTAAACGCCCTACTCACCTGCACCAACGCCTGCACCGCAAGAAGCATCCGACCATCGCCACTGCTCAAAACGGCACGCTTCCATAACTTGCCCCGACGTGGCAGGTACTGTGCCTGGTACGAGACCTCGGCACCATACAAGACGATTGACCAGGCCAGATACACCCAGAATAGGAACACCGGAATCGAAGCAATTGCCCCATAGACCTTGTTGTACTGGGCAAACGATTCGATATAATGCGCAAATCCGACCTTAGCAAAACCAAAGAGCACGGCAGCGACGAACCCCCCAAACACCGCTGAGCTAAAGCGCACTGGGGCCTTTGGCACGAAATAATAGAGGAACAGAAACGCCGCAAAATCAATCAATGCTGGCACCAACGCCGCGTAAAGCTGGCTTAAGTGCGGTATCGATCCGTAGTCTTCCAAAAGAGGTTGCAGGCGAAAACTGGTGAAGTAATAGGCAGACAGTGCCAAAACTGGAGCAACTACTATAATCGTGCAAAAAATCCCAACACGATGAGAGATCGAGCGGGCCTCGTATACCTGCCAGACCTCATTGAGCGCGAACTCAATTGAATTAAGAAGTAAGATAACTGTAATGACAATAAAAGCCCCGGCAAGCAAACTCACCTCATGGATGCGTGCGCTGAACAACTCAAGATTTCTCAGCACCTCCTCAACTACCTCAAGCTGTGGCACAAACTGGCGGAAGATAAACTCTCGCACCTCGGGAAGATGTTGATTGGAGAGCGCAAAGGAGCTCAGAAGTCCAAATGCAAGCATCGTAAGCGGCACTAATGCAAACAAGGTGGTGTAGGCTAAGGAAGCCGCCTTAGAAAAGCCGTTATCCCAGTAGAACCTATCTGCGGACGAGGCTATCACCCGGCATAGAAACCGCACCTCCTCGAACATCCATTGCACAGTGGGGGCGCACCCTCCTGCGGCTCCTGGCGATGTCTCTGCCATGCCGCTGGGAGCATCGTCGCGCTGGTCAGAAGTTTCCTGTGGGGTAACGTTCATAAAAGATAGAGCACTGCTAGCAAATTGAATTATAGTATCACTACCTCGCCCGACAAGTGTACCCTCCTCTGGGAAAGCTGGAAACCTCCAAGTTCCCTAGCAGGTCTACCCCTGCCGGGAGGCGATACATGGGCGCTTTATGCTTTTTTCCCGGTGAACATACCTATGGCAATCTGTTTTAAATGCTCCAAAGAGCTCTCGTTACCCAGTGGCCCCGTAAGCAGGAGCGCTGAATGCGGCTGCGGGGCGGATGTGCGGGTGTGTCTTAACTGCAACCACCACGACAGAAGCGCCTATAACGAATGCCGCGAACCTCAAGCTGAGCGGGTATTGGACAAAGACAGGCGCAATCAATGCGACTATTTCTCTCTACGTCAGGGCGCACGGCCAGGTGGCGCCAGCCCGGCTGATGATGCCAGAAAACGGCTCGATGATCTGTTCAAAAAGTGATCGTTGTTTCCGAGAGACATTTCGAATGTGCGCTGAATTCATCACGAGCTCTGTAATCCTTGATTATGCTCGCTCTCATCAGATTCCTATTTCCCTAAAGGAAGATTCAATCAAGGATGGCACCCATGTGCTCCCCCACTCCCACGCCCCGGTGCTGATTCATACCCCGAAAGGAGCAGAGGTGCGGTCGATGGTGTTCTCCTTGACTCCCTCGTGGAGCAAGGAGCGACGAGTGCCATTTGCCACGTTCAACGCTCGGCTTGACTCTCTCGCCTCAAAGCCTACTTGGCGAGTGCCCTTTGCGCGTCACAGGGCGCTGGTGCCGATGCAGGGATTTATTGAGCCTTGCTACTCCGGCCCGTTTGCCGGAACCATGGTGCGATTCTGTCCGCAGCAACAGACCTCTATCCTCCCCCCAGCACTTTGGGCCGCAGCGGTGTTTGACCGTTGGATCGACCCCCACAGCAAAGAGGAGCTGCTCTCATTCGCAATAATCACCGACACGCCCGGGGCTGCCGTGGCTAGTATCGCGCATGATCGGCAGCCACTTCTGATCCGAACTGAATGTAAAGATAGCTGGCTTGACCCGACACTTATAGACCCCCAAACAATCCTGACGCTAATCCCCGAGATTCGTGCCGCTGAGGCGCTACTACCTGAGGTAGACCGCCATATGAAGCCAGGATGGGAGAAACGTCGTAGTGGTGCTGGTGTGGCCCGTTAGATTTACGCTACCGCAGGTGCACAAAACCACGC
>JBILUF010000208.1:0-5021 GCA_044371155.1 Bdellovibrionota bacterium | reverse complement strand
CACAAGCGGAGTAGGCGCTCCCACCATCGACGGGCTGGGTCCGTACGGCGAACATCCGCACTCGAAGGACGAGCGGGTATATCTGAGCTCTTTAAAGCCCAAGGCCGCAAACCTCGCTTTATTCCTGGCTGGAACATTAAATCATAGCTCCTCCTAAGCGTTAGCAGGTACGAGGATTAGGATTTAACGAAATGCCTGCGGAGGAATGGCACAATTAAGTAGCCTGGTGGCGAGCGGCTGTCCAGCGACGTTCAAGGCGCTCTAGCACCCCTTCATACACCTGTTCAACTTTGTCTAGGACCTGCGCCATAGCAAACTGCCCGTCCTCGCCCAGCTCTGAGGGGTTTGGAAGTTGCGCAAGGATACTAAATGCAAGCTCCTTTTCATGCACCCGATACTTACTAGCTTTCGCTAGTTTCTCGGCTATCTGGATGATGTTAAACACCACGCCCTTTTCAAGAACACCCTTCAGCATCGGCTTCATCTCTCGGATGATGATGTGCACAAGGTTAGGATAGAATTCCCCTGGATAATTTTCGATGCCGTAGCACCAGCCGTCAATCTCGACCTGAAATACCTCTTCGTATGTCCAGCTCTTTGATTTCATACCAACGCTCTAGATCGCTGTTAGGCTGCTTGCTTTAACTCACCTGCCGCTGGCTTCGGAAGTTTTAACGGCTCCCCTGTCTCTAAGGCTGCCTCCACCTGTGACGCAACTGCAGGATATGACCAAGCGATATCGTTCTTCCCCGCATACATATCAATGCCACCTTGAGACTTTATGAACTGTCGACATCCGTCTAAAACGGCACCGAGATGGTGCAGCGTAAACATGTTGCTGGTAACCTGCTCAGGAATGAGGTGGGGCTCCGCGGCTACAATTGAATCACGTAGCGCACCGAGGGCTTTGGGCGCCCGCGCGGAACCAAGATCAATCTCAGGTGTTTGAATTACTTTTGGAGTGGTATCGGACATAATGCTGCTCAAAAACCTCATGACACGAGCCTATAGAGGTTATCCACCTTCCAGGTCAAAGTGCGTCAGAATAAATTTCAGAACCCCGAGGTGGCGCATAACATATTGTATCCATTAGCTAATAGCTCCGAGCGCTGATTCGACCAACTTGCCAACAAACCCTTGCAAGCGGTCCAAAATCAACCTTTCATCAACCAGCACACCGCATAGGGGGTGTAGCTCAGCCTGGTAGAGCGCACGGTTCGGGACCGTGAGGCCGGAGCAATGCGATCAGCGTTGCAGATAATACGGCAAGTCCTGGGACTGGTAGCGAGGCGAGAATGGGGAGCACCGGGGGCCCCCTTCGAGCTACGAGCGACTCGCCCGAGGGCAGGAACGCCCAAGGGCGAGCAGACAATACGGGTCTCACCCCGATTCTATGCTACCCTTTTTGCACGGCGTGCTGCGCGTAGGGGCGAGCTGTTTCAGTGTGCAAAAAGGGTAGAATGAGCCAACTATTGAATAATAAACTCAGAGAAATACACCCCCTGGATGGGGCTATCCTCAAGGGCGAGCGCCTCGTTAGCGGCCTCAATTAGCTCCTCTTTGAGCCGCTCTTTGCCATCCATCGAGAGCACCTCCGTAGAGCGCTTGGATGAGAGCACCTTGATAAGAGCATCTTTGAGCATCGGCTCCCGCTCTTTAAAGTAGCCAGAGAGTCCTCCCTCCTCCTTGCCATGGCCACCACCACCTCCGCCGTGGCCCTTCTTAGCAAGCTCCTCTTCTGCCTTCGTGATCGGCCCAGTATCGTACTCAAAGTTCATGCCGATCTTTATAAATGCGCTACTCTCTGAAAGATTGACGATGATAGTTTCTAGCGGTAACGAGGCGAGCTCCTTGCCGTGCTGCTCCTCCTCTTGCACCTCATGCCCCTCTGCGGGTTTTTGTCCACCAAGCACAAAGATCGGCACTCCTGCAGCGGCTAAAACAGCCACTGCGGCACCAATAATTAAAAAGAGCTTCTTGCCGCCCTTTTTTGGTGCAGCATCTCCACTATGCTCTCCACCTTCCTCTTTTTTCTCTTTTGCCTCTTCCTTCGCCATATCTGATACACCCCTTGAAAGATCAGCGGGGGAACATCACGCTCACGGCGATGCCCCTTCCTTTATGCATCTTGAGGACGGCGCTTCCCCGTCACTCTTCACTCCCTGCATGAGCCATCGGCTGCCTAGGAGAAAACCTTAATCTGATTTTAAGCCGGGGGAATATGGGGAGAGATCAAGCGGATACGCCCGAGGCCAGACTGACCCCAAGCAGCATGGCAACCGCAGTCTCGACTCGCAGCACCCTGGGACCAAGAGAGACTGATTGAAAGCCTTGCGCTTTAAACACCGATATTTCGTGCTCTGACCACCCTGCCTCAGATCCCACCGCAAACACCCGCAGAGCCCCTTCTGGCACCGCGCTGCACAACGGCTGCAGTGCATCGTGGCTACCAGTGTCGGCCACAACCTTCCATGCCGGCCCCTCCGCCCGTTGCTGCAACCGGCTGGGGATAACATCCTCAACGCAGGGTAAAAACCGCTGATGTACCTCAATCAACGGCGCTACTGTATCGACTGCTTGAGCAAGTCCCAGCGCTATCTCCGCTGAAAGGGCTTCGGGTGTGAGAATTGTCGATGAACTATAGCTTTTCTCCCCACGCTCCGAACGAACAAAATGAAGCTCTTCCACCCCGCTGGTAACAGCGGCCTGCACAACTTTCTTAATGGTCTGGGGTCGGCTAAGGCCAACGATTAAGATACACGGCATCCTTGCTGGCGGCGTATCCGAGAGCGATACCTCAAGCTCAAGGAACCCTGGACTCATCTGCGCCACTCGTCCCCTACCGAGCAACCCTCCAACCACTCCCACTCGTACTCGCGAGCCAACCTCAAGACGATAAAGCCTAGCGGCTCCGTCGGCACGCTCACCCGAAAGTCGCGCATGTTCGGGCGACAAAAGCTCCTCGTTCGAGAGCAGTAAAAGATTCATCTCAACGCCTAGGAGAGAAGCTTATCGAAACACATCCTGAGCACAGTCTTTCGGACAATTTGCTGGGGTCTCGGCGCATGGGCAGCCACTCCCCATACAAACAATCTGCTGGCAGACTCCATCACCGCACATATTCTTGCAGATCCCGCCCATCTGGGCCTTATCGCCATCTGGCCGCTGTGGCTGCTGCTGAAAAAATACACGACCCTCTTTGCTGATGCAGCGAGGTGGGTAGGTCTTAACGATGTGATACCCCGCAGCAACGCATGAGGCGTAGTCAGTGACCTCACCTGATTTGCCAACGTCAGCTTTAATTGAACTGCAGCACACAGTGAGAAGGCCCAGAAGCATTATGCTGAGACAGCGACCAATGTTGAGCATGGTGATTATTTATCCTGTAGTTATCTATTCTGTAAAAGATCGGTCTTCCCCGCGGCTCACAGAATATCACGGGGATGGAGTATCGGGCCACTACTGGTTACTGGAGCAAATGGGCGCATGATTGCAAGAGACTTTGAGCCTGTACCATAAAGGTAGTAAACTTGGTGCTCAGGATCTCTACATACCGCCCCGCCACGAATGTGCTCTCCTGGCCTTGCGGAATAGGCTCACCAAGGCGGGCATATCCCCCCAATGGCAGCACCCCTGATTCGACCGCCGCGACATCGTTCATCTCAACTATAAAGCCAGGATACGCAGCATATAGCTCCCGCACCGCTTGCGCTACTTCAGACGGGCTTATCTCGGCTCGATCAGCCCCGTCATGACACGGCAGATACCAAGTGCCGATAGCGGTGCCATCGCCGCGCGGCACTGCAAACAACATCCGTCCATTCCCTGACCCCGCCACAGCATAGTTGGAGGCGAGCTTAGGCCTTACAATAAGATTAAAACCGCGACACCATCTCCGCTCTGGGCGCTCTACCCCCAGCAGATCAACCGAACGAATAAGCGGGCCAGCCGCATTAAAGACTACCTTAGCCTCCACCGATGCAGCGCCTGCTAGGGACACCACCGCATGGGTTGGCGTCACAGCCACCGACCGCACTGGAGAGCGAAAATTAAACTCAGCGCCAAGCTCAGTTGCCTCTTGTACTAGCCTCTCAAACCATCCGCGCGGATCAACCACCAGACCATCCCACCACTGCAAAGCGCCATACCGTGCCATGCCGCATAGCAATGGCACGGCGGCATCGAATTCAGCCTGGCCAAGAATACATCCGTGTCGCTGCACCGGCACCTTGGCTAGTCGATGATACACCGCCAACGCAACGCGCACCGGAATCGGACTCTTTAATCCCCATCGGGAAAGCGGCAGAAGTGAGCTTAAGGGGGTAACAAACTCAGGGTATTGGTGAAGGGCCAAACGCAAAGCCTCGGCCGAGCGCTGAGTGCGAGCAAGCGCACCAGTTTGCAGGTAGCGAAAGCCACCATGCACGATCCGTAGTGAGTTGCACGAGGTCAACGTGCCTGCATTCGGGGCCGAGTCATACACCGCCACTCGGAAACCGTTGCGGGCAGCCTCATGCGCTAGTCCGATGCCAGACCAGCCTGCGCCAATTATCGCTACGTCAAAACGCTCGCCCATACCCGGGCGACACAATACGTTAAGTCAGATCAATCTCCAAGGGATGTTTCGTCTCTACGGGTGCTGCGGGCTAATGAGAGAGCGCTCGGATGTGGTCATCGAGAGTCTGCTTTTCAAGCTCCAGCCGACCAAGCTCATTAAGCATGGGATTACTATCGCTTGCTTGGGTGTCAGCGAGCCTCCCTTTAGTCTCCTCAACTTTATGATGTAGCTCAGCGAGCCTTACCCGTAGGGTATGCAGTGCGCGCTCAATTGCGGTCGCGTAAACTCCCTCGGCTGCATGCCCTGAGGATTTCTCCACACCTACAGTCGAGCCCTTTTCGGCTAGAGCTGTCCTTGCCACTCCATCGGAGGCTGCCGCACCGACCCTACCCGAAAGCGCGTCAGTTAGGCTCTCCTTGACCTCCGCACGATTTCTTCGCACGGCATCCTTTAAGATGTGCCG
>JBILUF010000207.1:0-5032 GCA_044371155.1 Bdellovibrionota bacterium | reverse complement strand
GCATTATCCGGTGCGATCTCGGGCTCAGCGAATACTGCCTCAATTCCGGCATCAAGCTCAGCGGAGATCTCCTTTTGCAACTTCTGCTTAAGTGCTGGGGTCAGCACCTTTTGTGTCATGAGTTTTTGCTCAAAGAGTGCTACCGGATCACGCTTGGCCCAGTATTCCATCAGCTCTTTAGGCACATACTTCGTCCCGGATGCCTCCTCATGGCCACGCATCCTAAAAGTCATGCATTCCACCAATACCGGGCGCGGCTTTGTACGGATATCAGCTGCCAAACGCGATATCGTTTGGTGCACCTCTAAAAGATCATTTCCATCGATCTGTACCCCTTCGATCCCATATCCCGCAGCCCTATCTACAAGCGCCTTGCAGCGATACTGCTCAGTGGGTGGGGTTGAGAGTGCATAACCGTTATTTTCGATCACAAATATGACTGGGAGGTCCCATACCGCGGCCACATTCAGCGCTTCATGGAAATCTCCTTCGCTGGTGCCCCCTTCCCCGGTAAAGGCAACGGTGACCTTCCCTTCCTTTTTGAGCTTTCTAGCGAGTGCGATCCCATCAGCCACACAGAGCTGCGGCCCCAGATGCGAGATCATACCTACGATATGATACTCCGGCGCACCGAAATGAAATGATCGCTCCCGGCCGTGGGAAAAACCATTCTCCTTCCCCTGCCACTGCGAAAGTAGCCGTGTAAATGGCATCCCCCGACCAGTGAACACACCAAGGTTTCGATGCAGCGGCAGGATAAACTCATCAGGCTCCAGCGCCTGCGTCACCCCGACTGCAATTGCCTCCTGCCCGATCCCCGAGAACCACTTACTCACCCGCCCCTGCCTAAGTAGCAGCAGCATCTTCTCTTCAATCATGCGCGGCAGCAAAATTGCGCGATAGAGCTTTAAAAGAAGCTCCGATGAATACTGCGACGCAGCGCCTCGTGTGGCTGAATCGCGTCGAGCTGATTTCACCTTGAGGGCTGGCATGGCTGAACGGGCCTTTTTCTTAACCTGCTGGGATTTTTTCATAGCGGGGTTATAGCATATGGCCAGGCTCAAGGGGATTGGGCTCTCTGCCTCCAGGATAGATTTAACCGCACCTAACGGCGACACTGCGAGCTGTACCGTTTAAGCCCGCTAAGCGCCTTGACCCTCCGCTGGCAAAGCAGCCCTAGCGCAATCGATGGCTATGGATAGAATAGTCTGTAAGGCTATGCTGATGCCGTAATGTGTGCCTTTGTAAGGTGAGACCCAAGGTGGAAAGCAAATTATCGATAAATGAATTGGCTGTGCGCTCTCTAAACAGCTCCTCCAATGGGTTAGGGCATAATTCAAGCCGCTGTCTTGCTGCGGGCAGCCGCGTTGCTAGTTGGGGGCCTATATCTCTTCGGGCGCCGTATCGATCCTCTGGACTCCTCGCAATGACCCTCTTGGGAGTGCTGCTTACCCAACTCTTCACACCACTTTTCATCTGCGTTGCAGCTGCACAGGAGCAAGCTGCGGGAGTATCAGTCCAAGCAGAGACAACAAAAGAAAGTTCATCCTCGATCGCTTCTCCAGCACCGCAAGCGAGCCCAACAATTGAATCAGGCGGGGGTGATTTAGATGAAATTAAGGCCGCCGCTTCGCCCAGCGAGGCTTCGCCAACTGCCGGGTCTACCACCATGCCATCCAGTGCCGCCAAGGAGTCCCCAGCTCTAGAATCTCATGCTAGCAGCGTCGCATCAGAGGCAGCTGCCCCGCTCGCAACAACTACCTCCTCCAGCTCCGCATCATCTGTGGGTCAGCCCCCAATGCCTTCGGCCGATAAACCCGCGTATATAAAATTGTTAGAACTTCAGCTCGACATCGCCGAACGGGCCCATGCCATGACCCCCTCCGCCGTCACTCTGGCTGAACTGGTGAATTCTTTCGAGCAGATTATCTCAGCGCAATGTTATGAATCGCTACGTGAAACGCTGCGCTACGATGGATATCCGTCCGACGAAGAGTGTCGTACCAAGATAAAGCGTGTCCTCGAGCTAGATGGCACTAGTTCGATCGCAAACTGCGCTCAGTTTGGGGTTGATTCTTCGCAATGTCGGCAGGCCTCTTCACTCTTAGACTCAGGTTCATTCACTATCGACAGCGGTATCTGGCGCTCTACTGATGGATCTCAAAGCGGTCGGGTCGAAACGGTCTCGTTGCGGGAGGCTATCAGACAAAAGAAGAGCTCAAAGCAGTTTACTGAACAGTCAGAGAAGATCTATCAAGCATCCTTGGCTGCGCGCGCCAATCCACGTGATTTTTCTCTTGCAGTAAAGGTAGAATCTTTAGCCCGACCACTCCTGCAGGAGATGTGTATCTCTCCGCGACTAGCTCTGATGCCCTTATCTCAGCCCACTCCCACCCCTTCATATGGAGACCTCCTGGACGGGCCAAACGGCGCACCCCTGCAACGGGATGATGTATCCTCAGACGGAGCTTCAGACTCTACGGGCAACGACCCCTTCTCTGAACTTATCAAATCCCTGGACTCTCAACCTGGAAAACGCCCGGTGCCTACTCCAACACCCGTTGTCTTTGAAGGCCCAAACTTTCGCCGCTATCGTTTGGTTACAGACGAATGCGACAGGATCATTCAAACCGTAGCGCAGGTAAACCCAAGCTCAGCGGTGGTGCAGTGTTTTCGATTTGGGCCGGTCTCGGTGCCATGCATTCAAGCCCGTCGCATCACAGCGTCTAGTCCAAGAGAGACCACTGCAACGGGCGCTAAGCCAGCCCAGCTACGAAACTTCGGCGAGGCAGGTGGCTTCGAAAGCTTTTAGCTCTGCGGCCTATCCCCTGAAGGTGCTGCCAATAACGCCTTGCAGTCAATCAATATGGTTAGGAACATAACGACAGGACTAGCCAGAGTTTACAAGCATCTCTAGTTAGCTTCGCTTTTTCGGTAAGAATTTACCACCTTATGTATCCAGCAATATGAGCCCCCTCGCATCGGCCCAAAGGAGGTGCGGTGTACACTGCTGCTAAAGAAGGCGGCGAGGAGCTATCGCCACGGGTTGCGAGGGACCCGCTTTGTGCAGCCGCTCAGACCGCCATGGAACTTACAATATCGGCAGGCCGGGAAGATCGATGCTGCACTGTTCGAAGATAGGAGAAGCAGAAGATAGGAGAAGCAATCGCTATCGCAGCGACATTTTCCGGTTCGGCATTTTTCCCAACGCTATTTTTTCTGGGAGCACATATGGCTGAGGTATCTGCAGAGTCACTAACAATTGGGAGTGATGCTTTTCGAGACAATAGCGTTATTCCACCCCGCTACACAGCAGATGGGGATGATATCTCCCCGCCCCTTGAGTGGGAACACCCCCCGAAGAATACCCGAGAGTTTGCCCTGATCGTTGATGATCCAGATGCTCCCTCCCCCTCTCCCTGGGTGCACTGGATCGTCTATGGGATTCCCGCTCGGATGCGCGAGCTGCCTGATGGGATATCGGTCGACAGGACTGGGCTTAAACAGGGCCAAAACTCCTGGCGCACCGTCGGCTACCGCGGCCCAAATCCGCCACCAGGAAGGATGCATCACTATCGATTCACTCTATATGCTCTCGATATGAAGCTTGAGTTGCTGGAGGCAGCGACAGTCGAAGAGGTAATGAACGCCATGCAAGGCCATATCCTTGATCGCCAGATCCTTGTTGGCACATACGGCCGGAAAGGCTAGCTCAGACACTACACCACAGAGCTCTAGTGCCAGGACGAGCACGTGCTGGCTGATAAAAGGAGCTGGCCGCTATGATGCGGCCAGCTCTCCAGGTTTCTACCTAAGCGCCCAGGCCTAGCGACTGCGACCACCGCCGCGCCGTGAGTCCCCAAACGGAGAGGAACCCCATCCCGATCCATCGCATGAGTAACTAGCACTCACCTCGGTGGCGATAACGTCCCCACGAATATCCTCAAAGCCTTTCACCTCAACGCACACTCCGATATCAAGCTCCTCTTCATCTATCCCGATGAAATCTGTTGTGGGCTTCAGCAAAAACTCAAGATCGCCAACCACAATTGAATCATCACTGATATCGTCAACCTCTCCTTCACGTTTTCTCAAGGAGCCGTCACGATTCTCTCCATCCGACATCGGATTACATGCATTCGTTCCATCAAGCTCCTCAAGGATATCTACAGACCCATCGCGATCCTGGTCCGGAAGCCCCATGCGGGCAACCATCTTTCGAAAACGGTCAGCCTCTCTCCCTTCCAAGCGCGATGCGTATACCTTCAGCGCTGACAGATCCCGCACGGCAAGGGTGGCCGCACGCTTAGCCAACCGAACATCCCTTGGAAGGGCTTGCGCCGACGAGACAACGCCGTTGGCAACGATTACTAACGCAACAAGTACCGCTACACTTCGCATACAACTCCTACAAAAAACACAAAACTCACCCACGCTCTTGAACGCCTGGGGGCATTTGAGCAAGACGCGTTCCAGTCGTTTATTAGCGTTAGCCTTGTGCCAATTCAGCAGGTTATCAGGTTGCACCTTCATCTAATGAGAACGGAGCAACCCATTCAACCCGCAAAAAGATGCGGAAATAGCCCTGTATTACCGTAGCAAATAGAGATGGTGTATTCTCCGAGGGCGATGATTACCGACTACCAACTATCCAGTCCATCTCATGGCAAGGATAGTAAGGCGCTGGATCTGAAGTGAGCTGCAACGATGACAGGCACCAATCAACAAAACTCCACCCAAGATATAGCATCAGCCTCGACGCCTCACCCGAATACGCCACGCCATTCCTCTGTGCCTAGGCGTACGCCAGCTGCTCAGAGACTCACCAGCCTTGTGGAAGTTAAACTCTCTGAGGCTTCGTTATCTCCGCTGCCATCAGCAGTAAAGATTCCACTCTCAGAGCTTAAAGATACCTTGCCAGTTCAAACACCGAACCTCGAAGAGCTTATCTGCAACACCTCCGCCCGATTTCACCTGCGGCCCTCAGGTAGACCAGGCCCAGTTGAGCCGATGCTTGTTCTAACCGCCCCCG
>JBILUF010000206.1:0-5046 GCA_044371155.1 Bdellovibrionota bacterium | reverse complement strand
ACTCATACAACCCTTTAGCGACCCGCACAAACGAAACAGTCCGCTCCGCACCACTGGGTAAAATCGCCGTGGCGGTGATATCGCCTGGGTCGCGGTCACCAAAGATCTCAAGGGTAAGCTTTAACTCTGCGCGCTCTATAGTGGAGCGTAGGTTAAACCGCACCGGTGCATCAGCAACTACCCCCTCGCCCCGCAAGGAATCCACAAGCTCTGTCCAGAACTGATATAGCTTAGGCCACTGCATCCAGTATGAGGACCACCGACCGTTAGCGTCAGAGGTAAATGCCACTGAACGGCCTTTGCCGTAGCGCCACGACGCCAATAACGGCTCTGCGCGATCTGCGGCAAGTGCCACAAGCTCCACCGCCGCCTGAGGCCGCCCTTTCGTCTGCACATAGCCGCGCACCGCCGGAAAGGATCGAAGGGTTGTCGATAACAGCGCACCACTTCCTACCCGCACATCGTACTCGGTGCTCTCCTTCATTGTGCGCTCGCCGGTGCTCACCCGCACATCCTGAAGGAAGATGCGCGGCAAATTACGTGCATCATTCGTCTGATAAAAGCCCCCTCCCCCCACATCGGCAAGACCTTTGAGGAACTGGTAGTCAGTGTCGCTACCCAACAACACTGTTGAGAGGGTAAATCCCAACATCCGAAGCTCCTTCGTGATCTCGATGTAGAACGGGCCCTCATCCGGCAAACGACCATCAGTGAGTACGATGATATGCTTCCTGCCTGCCTCGACTCGCTCAAGGTTACGTCGTGCCTCATCTATCGCCGGCAATAAATTCGTTCGGCCGTTTGATACAAGCATCCCGATGCGTCCTGCGGCCTCATAGCGAACATCGGCAACGCGCGAGGCTCGAATCACCACAAACGGCGCATCATCAAAGCCGATAACGGTAATAAAGTCGTCATCTTTAAGATTTCGAACCGTCTCAATCGCTGCCTCCTTGGCATAATCAAGTTTACCGGACTGGTTCATGCTTCCGGATTTATCCAGCACCAGGGCAACGGCAACATTTAAACGCTTCTTCTCTGCTTGCGGCGGCACCAGCTCCACTGGCAAGACAGGCTCGATTGGTGAGTCGATATACCCCCCCAAGCCAAAGCTCCGATTGCCACCGATCATAAGAAATCCACCGCCAGCTTTTACATACTCAGGCACCGATTCAATAATCTTGCGAGGCAGGGCTTCTCGACCCACATTGTTAAAAAGCACAGCAGAATACTCCGACAGGTTGAGCTTCGAGATCTCTTCCTGACCGGCCAAAAGCCCCTTTACCTGATAGGCCTGCTCTTTGAGCACCTGCTTAAGGATTCGCTCATCCTCCGCAGCGCCACTGAGGAGCAACACCTTCTCTCGTTCCTCGCTGGAGAGGTATGCACGCTCAAGGCTTTCGCCCAGATCCCGACGCAGCGGCCTAAGCGTTGCTGTGACCTCGCGAATACCCTCCGCCTGAGGATCGCTCTCAGCGATAACAACGGCCTCTTTGCCGGCGTCAATCGTTACCTGCTTGGAGAGGACAACCCGTTCACCGTGTTTAATTTCAAGAAGCCCGCTCTGGGAGGTAGCTGTTGAGTTTGAAACGCTCGTCCGAATCTCAACGCTTTTCTGCGCTGGGGCGATCAGCGGAAGATGTAGCTGCGAGATACGAAACTGCTCGGTATCAGGCTCACTCTCAGACGGGAGGAGGGGGAAGACCTTGGAACGGTGCGCGACAAGCTCTGGCAATACTCTTTGCACATCGCCCTCAGTCTCGAATCCATCCGAGATAAGAATGATATTCTGCCCATCACCTGGCGGCATCGATCGCAGCGCAGCCTCAAGATTAGACCCGCCGATATTGAGCTTTCCCCATGATGTGCGAAGTGCACTATAGGAAAGGCCCTGCGATCCTGGCAGTGGCTGTGAGGCTACCCCTTTAGCAAAGGGCACCACCTGCAGCTCTGCCTGCGGCCCTGCATACTGCACCGCGCGATCTAATAACTTCTGAGTGCGCCCCTCATCCATACTCTCAGAGATATCGACGAGTATCGTGCCGCGAGAGAACTGCTCTGAGCGCACCAGGAGTATTCCTGCCAAGGATACACACAACAAAGTTGCGGCAAGGCCACGCAGCAGTGCAGGCAACACCAAGCGCTGATTCTTTCGATGAACTAGCCAAGCTACGACGAAAACTGTCACAACTAGCGCCATCGCCCCAAGCCAGACCCCGAGCCAATGAGTTACCTCAACACTCATACGCTCCCCCTTGCGGCACGGTTGGAGCGTGTCGATGTAGCACCCAGCAGAATCTCTACCGTCAAAAGCCCCAGCACAAGCCACACCAATAGATCGACCCACGATTTTTTTCCCGCCTCTGTAGTATTGGCAGGCGCTGGATACTCTGGGATATCGACACTTGTTGGGGTGGTAGAATTGGATTCATCGTCGCTAAAGAAGTTAACTGCTCGTATCGTGCGTTGCCCCTCATTCCCTAACGCAAGCAGACCAGGAACGGGGGCGATTCTTTCGCCGCCCTCCTCTTTAATCCCCTGTGGAGCCGCGGATGCGACGTAGCGGGCCTCTTGCGGCTCTTTCGCGCCGAGGCGCTGAACAGTGGGAATGCGATAAGGTACTGTCTCGTACCCCGCGCTCAACGCTGCACCGGAGAGCCATTTTATGGCGTTGAGTAGCAGCACACTACTGAGCGGATCTTGGCGGCCACCAAACGGCAAGAGATCAAACCCGAGCGCCACATACCGATGTCCTGCATATTCACCTGCAAAGGCAGCGGTGCCAGAACTACTGGCAATTATCTCCTCGGCCCAGGCGGGGCGCTGAAGCGGCACCAAGGCTTTTAGCCTTAAGAGTGGGAGGTTCAGATACCGAAGCACTGGATGCTCTTCCTCCCAGCGTGTTATTGCAACTGGCCCGTTCTGCACTACGGTGCCAGCCAGTTGGCTGCCGGGCGGGGGCAGGATAAAGAGCGAATTAGTCGGAGGCAACGACTCCGGAACCGTGCGGTGGAAAAGGGCAATCCCATCCGTAGGAGGCGAGGCCCGATACTGCTCAGGCGAGAGAAACTTCAACGTCACCGCTGGCAACGCGCGTAGGCTCCCGGCCGCCTGCGCATCAGCGCTCACTACTGTGACGAGATTTCCGCCTGTAGAGGTCGTCACAAATCCAAGATTATCCCCTGGTACCACATCAAGGCTCTCTTCACCTACCCGTGAGGATCCCTCAATCCGCACCCCATAAGCAGAAAAGATCTCGCTCTCTTGCGGAAACTCCACACGAGCGCTACCTCCAGCTGGGACAGCAACCTGTTTCTCGGCCAGCTTTACTCCGCTGACTGCACCAGCAACTTCTTTATACCCAGTGAGATGCACTGCAACAGCGGCCTCACCGGTGGTAAATGCTGCTACCTCTGCAATCACTATCACCCCTCGTTCCGGGCGACTCTGCACTGATATCTCCCGCAGCGCGATATTTGAGCCACGCGCAACTTCCGGTGCACGCACCTCTACTCGTGAGTTAGGGCTTGCAAGCTTTTTGTCACTCCAGGCCACCACTCGATCAAACTGAGTATCCTGCACAACCTTAGTCAGTGCACTCTGTAATGAATCGGCACCATATGCGATCTGTACGGCCTCGACCTCACGTTGCGCCTCCTCGGGGCTCAAAAGCCGCTGCCCGATCTGTGTGAGCGCTGGAGTGGTTATAAAAAGTCCAACGCGGGCACCTCCGCCAATTGCCTCAAGAAATCCCCGGATATCCTCAATCGCTGCCTCGAATCGCGGCCTATCACCAGTGCTAGCCGACATACTGAGGGAGTTATCCAGCACAATTGCCACCCGCTCCCGCGGTCCTCGTTGATACAACCCTGCTGCTGCCAGCCCTAGCAAGGCGAGCAGGAAGAGCTCCCAGAAAAATCGTGGTGGAGGAACGAATTTTTGCCGCGCTGCTAGGGTGGTTTTTAACCGGCGTAGGATCATCACAGAGGCCACGACCTGCCGTCGCCCCATGCCACGTTTGCGATACGCATACATTAACACCGCCGTAGCCAGAGGAATCCCTAGCAGCAGCGAGGGGGTCAGAAATCCAAATGATAGGAACGCTTCCATCACTGCAACAACCCCGTGCGGGCCAGCGACTGCACCACAAACTCCGTGAAATCATCGCTGGTAGTGGTCTGACAAAATCCGACTCGCGCATCTAGAAACAACTGCCGCACTGTCTGCATGTGCTGAGCAAGATACTCACGATAATCAAGCAGCGCCTGTGGGCTCATACTAATCGCTACCTCCTCCCCACTCTCGCTATCCACCGCTATCGCATCGGCTTGGAGCGGCAGGGGCTCCTTATCGTGAGGCCCCAACACCTGAACGGCTGTAATATCAAGTGCCTTTGCGCGCATCGAGACAAGCACCTGCTCGATTTGTGATATCGGCATCAGGAAATCCGAGATAAACACCGCTAGTCCAGGAAACCTCACCCGGTTAACTGCACGCTGCGCCTCGCGCGCAAAATCACACCGCTCCACCGCTGGCGCAATGGAGAGCTCTCGCACGATCTGATGAAATGCTTGAGCGCCGCTGTATAATGGTGAGTGCAACACACCCGGCACTGAAAGCGTTACAGCATCCTGCTCCATCAACGCCACATACGAGAGAGCCAGCGCAATATCACGGGCGCGCTCCCATTTTTGATCCTCTAATGGGGTGACCATTGACGCAGTACCATCCACCACCAGCAACATGGTAAGGTTCTGCTCCTCTTGAAACCGCTTTACATACAGACGATCGCTACGAGCATACAAACCCCAGTCGATGTGCCGCGGACTATCTCCCGGTTCATACTGACGGTAATCAGAGAACTCAATGCCGTGCCCTCGCTTGAGCGACAGGTGCCCACCTTGCCGGGTACCAAGATAGCTTCTGCGCGATCGCAGCTTTAAAAGCTCCAATCGTCGGAAGAACTCAGGGGTAAACTGCTCCGGCAGCATCTTGCCTCACCTTGCTTATCGGGCGTTCCGAATCTCTTCTAGGATCGTATCGGTC
>JBILUF010000205.1:0-5068 GCA_044371155.1 Bdellovibrionota bacterium | reverse complement strand
TTGAGGTACAGGAGCTATCTGGAAAAACATTCCTAGATGTCGGGAGTGGAAGCGGTTTGTTCTCGCTGGCAGCCAGACGTCTGGGGGCCAAAGTAGTATCCTTTGATTACGATCCCCAATCAGTTGCATGCACCAGCGAGCTAAAGCGAAGGTATTTTAAGGACGACGCCAACTGGTCAGTGGCGAGTGGCTCAGTCCTCGACCCCGCGCACCTCCAGGGCTTAGGCAGGTTTGACATTGTGTATTCCTGGGGGGTGCTGCATCACACCGGTAACATGTGGGCAGCATTGAGCAATATAGACCTAAATGTGGATAAGGGCGGAAAGCTCTTTATCTCGATCTACAACTATCAACCGTTTGCCACGAAATATTGGACCTTTGTGAAGAAATTATACAATAAGGCTCCTCTCGTTCGTCCGCTGCTCATACTGGCACACGCAGTCTACCCCACCCTTCCGAGTGTCGTTCTGAGGTTTGTGCAAAGACGGCGCTACCCGCGCGGTATGAGCGTTTGGCGTGACCTGCATGACTGGCTTGGTGGCTATCCGTTTGAGGTTGCCACCCCAGCGCAGATCTTTGAGCACTACAAGGCCAAAGGGTACATGCTTACAAAACTCAAGACAGTCGGCGGGAAGCTCGGCTGCAATGAATTCGTGTTTCAGCGCAGCGGAGTATACACTGGATGAGGCTTGAGACCTCAGAGAGTGTCCCTACTCCCACTCAATCGTAGCTGGTGGTTTGCTTGAGATATCGTACACCACCCGGTTGATGCCGCGCACTTCATTGCTAATGCGGTTGCTGGTGCGCCGCAGAAACTCCTGGGTGAAATAATACCAATCCGCCGTCATACCGTCCTCGGATTTGACCGCGCGAAGTGCGATGGTCTGTTCATAGGTGCGCCCATCTCCCATGACGCCTACTGACTTTACTGGCAGCAGCACAGCGAAGGCCTGCCAGATCTCGTTATAGATTCCGGCTGCAACGATCTCCTCTCTAAAGATCCGGTCAGCTTCGCGAAGAACGGTGAGTTTCTCTGGGGTGATCTCCCCAAGTACCCGCACCGCAAGGCCTGGCCCTGGGAACGGATGGCGGCCGATGATCTCATCAGGCACCCCTAGCTCACGGCCCACCGCTCGCACCTCGTCTTTAAAGAGCTCTCGGAATGGCTCCAAAAGCTTTAGCTTCATCCGCTCCGGCAGCCCGCCTACGTTGTGGTGGGTCTTAATCGTTGTAGAAGGCCCCCGCACCGGAGCACTCTCGATAACATCGGGGTAGAGGGTGCCCTGTAGCAGGTGAGTAACATTTTTAATCTCGTGTGTGGCGCGCTCAAACACCTCAATAAACACCCGCCCGATGATTTTTCGTTTCTGTTCAGGGTCAGTCACCCCTTTTAATTCGCTTAGGAACTCCTTTGATGCATCCACCAGCCGCACATTAAGCCCAAGGCCTGAAAGCCGCTCCATCACCTCGGTGGCTTCGTTTTTGCGAAGAAGGCCGTTGTCTACAAAGATGCAGTGCAGCCTTGAGCCAAGCGCCTTGCTTGCAAGCACTGCGCCGACCGTGGAATCAACCCCGCCGCTTAAGGCGCAGATTACCTGGTCATGCTCTGAGATCTGGGAGCCAATCCGCTTAATGCTGTCTTCGATAAATCCAGCCGAGGTCCAGCTCTTTTCAATGCCGACTATCTTAAAGAGGAAATTAGAGAGCATCTCTTTGCCGCGGGCCGAGTGCACCACTTCGGGGTGAAACTGCACGGCGTAGCAACACTTGGCATCGTTGCCGATGGCGGCAATCGGCGAGCCGGGCGTAGAGGCTAGCAGCTTAAATCCCGCCGGGAGCTTTTCCACATGGTCACCGTGGCTCATCCACACATGAGTCTTTTCGTTGGTGTCAAAGCCAGCAAAGAGCGAGGTGTTGTCCTTTATCTCAAGCACGGTGTGGCCGTATTCGCGGCTGATGCCAGCGCCAAGCGGAGCGCCTGAAAGGTGCGCTAGAAGCTGCATCCCGTAGCACACCCCAAGCACCGGCAGCCCAAGCTCAAGCCACTTAGGGTCAAAGGCCGGCGCATCTTTATCGGTTACACTGGCTGGGCCGCCTGAGAGGATCACAGCCTTAATCCTAGAAAGGTCCACCTCCGAGGGTTTTAGGGTACAGGCCCTAATCTCTGAGAACACCCCAAGCTCCCTGATTCGTCGTGCGATGAGCTGGGTAAACTGAGAGCCAAAATCAAGAACGAGGATGTAGTTTTGCATCGGGAATGGATAGGTAAAACAGGTTTGGCCCAGATAATTACCAGAGAATGCGGGTATTTAATAGCTAGGCCCAGGCCTTTCTATGCCCTGCGGGCGCACCGACTGCCCCAGCACTCAGCCCCAGTACTCCGCCCCGGCCTAAGGCAGAGAAAACGCCGGGCCTAGGCCGCAGCACCGAATCCTCCGTTTGATTTGAGTAGCGCACTGAAACCCTTATACTTTCAAGGCTATATCTTTTTGGATCCCCCCTATGACTGAGCCAACCAATGCCGCACCGTCGGCGCGGCGTGATGGTGCCCCTTCCCTGGAGGCGGTTAAGACCATCACACGTACCGCCACATTTTCAGCAAAGGTACTAAGCGGCGATGCCTGGAACGACACCCGCCGTGTGCTGGAGGATACCCATCGCGTCGTTAATCATACCATCAGCGGCATTGAGCTTTTACTGCTGGGGCTCACCAGTTCAAAGATAGGCGACACCCCAGAGGAGCGCCGTCTTCTAAACGCCTTTGGGCGAACGATGCTTCACCTGCCGGTGTCATCGACTAATTTTGGCTACCTTCTCAGTAAAGCATGCGAGCCCGGACGTTCCTACAACACCGCGTTTAATAATATCGACCAGGTGGAGGGGGCAGCGCGCAAGACCCTTGAGGCCACCGAGATCTCAGAGTCTCAGCGTCAGAATGCACAGCGTACCGTGCGAGACTGCGAGCGCGCCGGTGAGGCGATGCGTCGCTTTCAAGGTGGATGGCATCCGCTTAGGGACTATGTTGGGCGACTTCGCTGCGGTGTAATAGAGCCGATACTTAACTTTGAGACGTTAAGAGAACAGGTGCTTAGCAATGAACCAGCGCGGCCCATACCGCAGCGATGGTTTAACCTGTTACTGTCCACCGCCATTCAGCGGCTTAGAAGTTACCAAGAATTAAAATCAGAATGGGATCATGCACATGAAAGCTGGAAGCGCTCGGAGCCGCGCTGGATTGAGATAAAGAACTTTGAAGAGCGGCATGCTCGCCACCTTCCGGATCGCACCGTTGGGGCTAAACTTGAATTCGCCCGCGCGCACGGGGCTGCGCTGCTGGCAGCGCTGGGCGAGACAACCTCGCTCCGTTTCGGAGGAGCCCCTGGGGCGGGCGAGTTAGCGGCTGCCGCTATTTCGTATCGTGAATTTGTCACCCAAAATCCGCATTGGGAGGGCAGTCTTGAGCGGCTCTCGCGCTGGTGTGAGCTTAAGTCCACTGCCCCCACCTACACCCGCTGCGATCCGGTGCATCATCCGATGTGGGTTTCTCTTCCGGCACCGCAAAGCGGCGGGCTCTGGCGTAACCTCACCCCTGCTGGCCCCAACCGGGGCAGTGTTGATCTGCATCTGTTGCGCATCGCCGACGGCCAGGTAGAGCCGGTTGAATTGGACCGGGTCGCCTTGGGGCTCGACAGTCGCTTTGCCGGGCTCTCTGCGCCCACCGCCGTTACCCCAGGTCCTGAAGCAGCGCGCACAGTGATCCGTCAGTATCATGACGCCGGGGTTGACCGCACCTTGGGGGATGTGACCTTAGGCGGAGCAAGAATTATCCTGGATAATCCCTCTGGAAAAGGTCCGTTCGGCGCACATATTGAGTTCGTCGTGCGAATGGAGGTGCCCAGGGCGCAGTATCCCAAAAATTGGGCGGCTATCCCTGATGGTGCTAAGTTGTTTGTGGTCTCCTTTGGGCACCTGGTGGGTGATCGCGAGGACCGTGTGCAGGTAGTCCAAAAATCTGGAAACGATGCGCTGGTGCTCTCTAGGGATCGGCTCTCGGTGCGCAATCAAGATAATCTGCGCCATACTGGGGTGGATGGTGAGCCCAAAGAAAAGACGAGGCAGCATCTGACTGGGCTGGAAAGCATTCAGGCTCATCTGGCAGAGCTAGACGCCCGGCGCTCTGAGACCGGAAGGCTTGCGCGCGCCCAGTCGCACAATCAGGAGTTGCAGCGGCATATCAACAACTCAGTTCGGGACATTCTTCGAAAGAGCGCTCACCAGATAGTGGCGTCGGCGGTGGAGCAAGGGGCCTCGTATGTAGTAGTCCCATTCCTAGAGGGTGCCCGTCCGTCCAGACACCAGGACTCGGCACTTAATCGGCTCTTTATGACTAAGGCTCGAGGAATGCTGGTGGAGTACCTAGAGGGGGTGTGCCAGCGAGCCAGCCTGCCGCTGCTGCAAGTATCCCCGTTTGGGCTGCAGTCCCTTTGCTCAGGGTGCGGAGAGGTGGGCGCTGTAGCAGAGCGGCAGGAGATCGAGATAGAACAGCGCCCACCAGAGCAGCGGCACCACGCTGCCCCACTAATGTTTGGCTGTTCCTGTTGCGGAAAGGTGGCACCTGCCGCTGACAACGCTATGGAGCTTATGACCGCCCGATTGCCGCATTGGGGCAGCGCCGATAAGCGCAATAAATTTGCGCCAAAACTTGTAGCGGCCACCCAGCTTCCCGCCGCCGAGCGGCAACGGTTCTTTAGGCAGCGTCGAGAAGAGGTGCTTGCACTTCTTCGGATTGGCTCGCAGAAGTAGTTCGAGACTGTTGCTCCAGGATGCGGCAGCGCTCTTTGACATTGTTGGTGGGGTAGATGGATTCCATGCGGGGCAAGTTGACCGGAGTAATCTCAGGTCAACTTGCCCTGCGGGGAAAAGAAATGGTTTTATATAGAATTTAATTACCCCACTCACCTGCTAACGCAGCTGGTGTGGGTTTCGTATGAAGTGAGTGCCTAAGACGCTCTCGCATAAGGTGCTAAAGCCTAGAGCTTGGTGCCAATAAGCGGAAAAAAAGAGCGTT
>JBILUF010000412.1:0-5073 GCA_044371155.1 Bdellovibrionota bacterium | reverse complement strand
AAGACGATGTACGAGTGCCCGGGGACGGGCAAGCTTTACGATACCAAGGAAAAAGCCCTAAAAGCCCAGCGCAGTTTCAGGGCGGCGGTTAAAAAGAAAGAGAATGAGGAAAAGGAAAAGCAAGAATTTGAACAATGTGTTAACTTTGTGCGGCTGAATGCTCGAAGCCCGGGGGAGGCCTGGGACATGGTCGTCCAAAGATCTTTGGACATCTGGGGTGTTCGTATCGATCCGGGCTGCCATTTGAGTTTCGCTGAATCTCCTCATTTTAGTAAATTCGAATGCCGTTTTACTTGTTCGGCCGAAATAGCCGACAAGTCAAAGTATGACAGGTATCAGAAAATATTTATGAAAAACCGAATCCACTTTATTGACGACTTAGATGATTTTATAAACCTTACCAACAAAGGGTTTAAGTCCTGGGGAGGGGGCAGGATAGCAGTAGATAATACAAACAGCAAGTCAGCAACCCTAGAACTGGATATTGCTAATTTTCCCATTATAGAGAGTAACTGGAAAGTCGTTCAGGACCAGAGAAAACTTATTGAGGATGACAAAAACCGTAAAAGAGCATTAGCTCTTGCTTTTCATTATAAAATAACTAATCTCGAAGAAGTAAATTCTTTAGGTAGAGATATAGCTCGACTTAATTTCATTGTAAAAGAGTTGACGAGAAAAAGAGATGAAATTGTTGAGCATAATCTGGACAAGTTTAGAGTCATGTTAGAAAAATCTATCCCCCCGGTTGAAATTGACCATGAACTTAACGACCTCTTTGAAAGCGTCAAAACCAATGCCCGCTACTAAAGAGTTCTTTAAGTTGTGTGAGCAGTATTGTCTCGACTACGACAAAAGTAGTTATGACGGCTTGGTATTAGTATATTCTAAGAAAGGTGGAAAGTGCAGGATATATACGTCTAGTGAGACGGATAATCCCACCGATGAAATAAAGGGCGATTTGTTGGCTATGTTTATGGAGAATACGTGGATAGATTAGCTTTTTAATGACTACATTTTTAAAATGTCTGTTCAACGTGCAATGGGTTCCTGGACCGAAGCCCTAAGGTATTGCAAGTTCGCCCCGGAAGGGCGCGGACTGGCCAAGAAAGCCAAGAAAGGCCATAGGCTGTCCCAGGCCGAGGTGGCGATGGTGTACAGGCTGGCTGAAGACATGAGGTGGGTTGTGGGCTCTGAGCACGTCGAACTACCCCAGGAAGCCGTCGACCTGCCTTTGGACCTGAGTGCGGACAAGACGCTTTTCGGGGTTCCTGCGCGGCTCATACACCGGGCTGGGTGGGTGATCGAGGAGTACACGGGGGACGTAGTAGGTAAGTACGAAAAAAACGGGGCGGTCAGGTTCTACCCGAACGCCCACGTACTCACGACGGATTTGAAGTCAGTGTTTTCTCGAGAATAGCCGCAACACGAAGGGGTAGATCCCCATGGTAGGTAGAACGAACACCATGAAAACAAATAATACTGCTTGAAGGGGTTCAGTTAGGTAACTGTATGCAGAGATTAAAAGCAAGACAAGTGAGCATGATGTGAGTGCAGATAGAGATTTTTTAGGGTTGATTCCTAGCCTGGTGGAGAAAACCCAAACTAGCGCTAATAGAGCATAGGGGGTAAGAAAGATGTAAGTTATTAGGACAGGTGACATAATCAGTGTGCAGGTAATGGGAAATAGTGAGTGGGAGGAAATGGGTGCGGCCAGCGTTCAAACTTGCCCGTCAGACCTCGCTTGTGTCGTGTTCAAAGCGATTACGACAAACATGCGTAACGGGCTGCCCCCGTCTTCCAACTTGTCTATGGGAATCCATTTGCCGTCATTCATTTTTTAAATTGTTAGCAATGTGAGTAGAAGCGATATCTATCGTATCTGTGATAAGCTGAGCAGCTTTGTCTGGTGTATTTTCACTTATAATCTTCTCGATTAGCTTCTGCATTTCCTGCTTTGCTTCTTCGTCTTGAGATTCATCCTTAAACACGATCCATCTATCCTCTCCCCCCTCAAGATCGTAATAGTCACCAGATTCACCTAACCATCCGTCAAAACTTTCAATAAGCCGCTCAATAAGGGCGGGATTGCACCCGGCCAAGACAGTATCTTCTTGGTTGTAAATACTGTACTTAAGGCCTTTCTCCGGGTCGATCTCCGCCCTGACAACTACATCTTTGAAAATGTAGCCGTACTCGCGGCAGAGCCGATAGAACGCCTCGTGAAGCACGTCACCGTTATCGTTTGTGAAGTGAGTGGGTTTGTGGTTCATTTGTCAAAGTGTTAGAAAACCCCCCGCCTAGGCGGGGGGGAAGATGTGTACTAAAGGGCAAACTATTTCCCGCTAAGACCCCCCGGCAAGAAGTCCATGCTCGCGCCATTGATGATGATGATCTTTTCAATGCTGCCGTTTTGGAACGCAGCCTTCATGATCTCATTGCGCTGGTATTCCAGGGACTGTGTGGTGACAGTCGAAGCCAGAGCCTTGTTCTCCTCCGCCTTAAGCTGAGCAGTCTCCGTCTTCACCTTCTGCTCCTTGTTTGCAGACTGAGCAGCCACAACGCGGTTGACAGATGCCACAAGATCATCCGGAAGATCCGCCTTGACCGCCACGACCGAATCGATCTTGATCTTCCCGGCAAGATTGTTCTTTTCCAGCGCGAGAATCAGATTCGCTTTGATCGTGTCCTGGATCTTGTCCAGGCTGCTATTCACTTCTAAGGCGGCGAATTCGTCAACAGACTGATTAACTGCAGAAGTAATCAGACGGCTGATGTACGAAGACATTAGCTGGATTTGACCACCGTCCGCAATACCATGATTGCTCATGTCGTAGTTTGTATAAAACTCGTACAAAGAGCTGGGATCAAGGGAGTATGTAACAACAACATCCATATCTTTCATGATGGTGTTGTCTTTGGTTTTGGGCTTTAGGTCAAGGGCCTGCACAGTGATCTTTCTGGTGTTGAACACTTTGATGGTACCAAAGCCGTCGTACTTGATGCCGGGTGTCAATACCTCGTTTTTGACTTTACCGTCGAACGAAGTGTAGAGGCCGTTTTCACCCGTATTGATGGTGGTGAATTGACCGGTGGTCAAGATCAAGGCGCCGACAACGGCAACAGAGCCGATGATGATGTTTCTCACAGGGATTTAGGAGAGGGTAAAGGATGAATGGTCAGTCTGAGTCGGACATGACTCCTGCCAGTATAAAGGCTATGCCGATCAAAAGCAAGGCGATGAGGGGGAAGACCTTGAGCAGGGCGAGGACCGGCAACCCCCTGAAGAACAGGACAAAAAGGATTACGGCTGCCCCAAGGCATACAGATAAGATTCGGGTAATCATATCTTTTACCGGCCGAAGTGATCGAAAACCGCTTCGCGCACAGTCGGGTCGAGTTGTTCGAAAGTTTCAATGGCTTTTCGGGTTTCAATATCGAACTTAGACTTTGCTGCTGCGTATTCGATTGGAAAATTCTTTTTTAAGATTTCATGGATATCTTCCAGATCTGCTATTCCGTCTTCATCAGGATCACTAGCAATACAGATGTAAGCGATCTGCTCAAGGGCTTGACCGGGTGTCATTGCGAGTAGGGGGTTGAATGTCGGGGACGTGGTAAGTCTAGCATGCCTTTGACCTGGGCCAGGCCGCATAAAGAGAAAATATCCACAAAATGACACAGAAGCCGTCCCAGCCTTTATGGCTGATCCTGCGAGCGTGCAAGTTTACCCTTACACCATTGATAGTCCAATAGTCCCAGTTGTCCGGGACGTTCACAATCAGACTGAGATGGTCTGGATTAATAGTCCGGAATAACGTTTTGGACATTGTGTTAAGGCGAAAGTTTGATTACAAAACAATCTATTGGTTCGGGTAATCCATCAGATTCTTTTTTGAATACCGCTTCTTCAAAATCATCGGTCAAGTAGCTTTCTGGTTCTCGTGGTCTGAGGGTATAATTTACCCTGTACAACTTTTGTTGAGAGATTTTTGCTTCTTGACAAAAAACTTCATTGTCATTGCACCAATCTGTGTACGAGAAGGCTATTTCGCCGTCATCCGGCACGCTGGAAAGCATGTCGAGCAGGTCTTTTTTGTTCATTACTTTGTGGAGGGGTCGCAAAAAATTAAAACCGATCTCCAATTTTCGTGACAATAATGCTCGCAGTTGTCTGCCCCGTAATCATACCTGTCCATTTGCCAGACATAAATGGTGCCGTGGTTTTCTGAATCGTGGGGCTCGATTTTTACTACAATACCCCTGTGCCCGGAGAACTTATCCCTGACACAGTCGCCAATTTTAATTTCTTTATCAGCCATGGTGTTTCCTTGCTGGCTGACCCATACTATCATAAACACTCCCCGCTTGACCAGGCTCGTTGCTGCCCGTGCAGGCCAGGCGGTGATCCGAGGCATGCGGGCATCGTTTGTTGCCACAAACCGGGCACAGTATCATTTGTGTCAGGTTGAGCGGTAAAATACCTCCTTCACCCTTAATGCCCTTGGACTCTATGCAGTAATGACAAGTACAAGTCATGTCAACGATTTAAGAAGTTTGGCAATCTGCTCTTCGCTCATTTGACTCAAGAGCTGCTTTGCCTGCTTAATTTGAGAATCATCGTCATCATTCGGATTATCAAAGGTTGACTTTGTGTTGATTTCATAAGCCCCCTCGCCGTAAATCTCATCTATGTCCCAATACCCATTACCAGATGCTGATGTTCCGTTTTTATTGTATCGTCCAACCTCGGATAAATTGTAAGTAGAGTTGACATTTGCAATATGTTCAGAACCCCTGTCCAATTTTACAAAAACCTTCTGACCAACAAAATTATCCAGATTAATATTAGGTGCTTTTTGGGCGATTCCGCCATCTATGGATGGTATCAGGACTTTAATGATTCGGGGTCCTGAACATATTTGGAGTCCGCCCTCATTAAACACCCGATTAGAAATTTTATAAGGATAATTGGGACCCGGATAGTCTTTTTTTGTAAGTGGTCCGGCTAAAACAGAACCGTCATGGAGTTCAACGGCAATAGTTTTGCCTACATATCGTGAAAGATTGATAGAC
>JBILUF010000204.1:0-5080 GCA_044371155.1 Bdellovibrionota bacterium | reverse complement strand
ATCTCTTACCTGCTCTGTGTGAGACTCCCGCATGGTGACCGCGCGCGAGTTAAAGCGCGGTCTTGATTGGAAAAACCGCTGGTATGACTGAGAAAAATCTACTCTCCGAATACAATATTGAGCTTCAGAAAAGTATCGTTGCAAAACGCTCGGTGGTGGAAGAGCGCCGTGCAGCAAATCAGCCTAAGCCCTTTGCCGCATATTCTATCAATCAGCTCGCCGCGCGGATCTCTTCGTTGTTGGCGCTAAGCCCCGAGGAGCTCGATCTGTCCTTTGTCGATACCTCAAAGTTCAAAGCCGACCTTGCTCTGCGGGTGCCCGGTCTTTTAAAGACCAAGCCCACCCCGGCCTACATCAAAGAAGATGTCCCTCGCTTCGCTGCGCTACTTTCTCCGCTAATCGCTGAGGGGGTGCTTACATCGGTCGAGCCCAAGGGGATTTATCTAAATCTCTCACTGGGGCAGTCAGTGCTTATCGATGCTGCTGAGCAGGTGTTGGATCTAAAGGAGGGATTCGGAAGCTCTGACCAATTCCTGGGCCGACGTTTTGTGATCGATTACTCCAGCCCCAACGTAGCGAAGCACCTTCATGCGGGGCACATCCGCTCCACCATTATCGGACAGGTGCTCTCGAATATGTATGAGGCGGTGGGTGGAATCTCGTTTCGTCTTAACTACCTCAACGATTGGGGGGGCTTCGGTGAAATGATTGAGGGGTTTGAGCGCTGGTCGGCTCTAGCACCAACGGGGCTTACTGGTAACGATCTGCTCTTCTTTGTGTACTCCACCTATCGCACCGCCGAAAAGGCTGCCGCCACCCCGAAGGGGTTTGCCGAGCTTTCGGCCGAGCAACGAGAGAATCTTTCAAAGGCATTTCCGGCAGCGGTGACAAGCAACGAGAGTTTTAAGGGCGCTTTCGAGCAGTTCAAGGCAGCAGCTCGCCAGCGTTTTGCCAATCTTGAAGCCGGTAAAGCAGCTGAGGTAGAGCGCTGGAAACAGATGGCGGCCTGGAGTCTGGCTGATTTTGAACGGTTCTATGAGCTTCTTGGCATCCATCACGACTTTGTAGTGGGGGAGAGCTTTTACGCTGAGCGCGGTCGTGCCGTTGTGGAGGCCGGACTGGCAGCCGGGACAGTGCTTAAATTTAGTCCGCAGGATGCCGACCGTGCGATAGCGCAGGCTCGGGCCGATAAAGATGCAGGCACTATCACCGAGGAGGTGTGTAAGGTTTTAGAGGAGGAGATTCGCCGCGATATCGGGGGATTTGTGGTGCAGCTCTCGGGTAATCGCCGCATGGTAGTGCAGCGCGCTGATGGAGCAACTATATACGCCACCCGGGACCTCGCTGGAGTTCAGCATCGCACCGCCACCTTTGATGCCACTGACCTCATCTACGAAGTGGGCCAGGAGCAGGCGGATCACTTCGCGCAGCTCTTTGAGGCCAGTAAGATTCTTAATCTGACCGCGGGTAAAGAGGTCAACTGCAAGCATATCTATCATGGCTTTTACGTAGAGGCGGGAACCAAAAAGAAACTCTCAAGCCGCCAGGGTGCCAGTAGCGTGCTATCCCTTTTTGAGTCGGCAGTAGAGCACTTTTTCAAAAAATACGATGACGCGTCTGAGTTTTCCCTTGAGGAGCGTCGCTCAATAGCGCGCACTTTGGCGGTAGGGGCAGTGGTGTTTAATGATCTGCGCCGTGACAAAAAGCTCCCAGTTGAGCTAAATCCCGATAAGCAAAAGATGATTGAGGAGTTTGAGCGCTCGGGTGGTGCCTATGTCGTGTACTCGGTGTGCCGGGCCCGCAGCATCATTCGAAAAGCCAATACAGCGCTGCCGCGGGGGCAAGCCCTAAAGGCTGCCACCCTTGAGCCGATTGAGCGCGAGTTGCTGAAGCTTACGATGGATTTCCCGCGACGGCTTTTAAATGCCGTAAAGAATGATAATCCAGCGGCGGTAATCACCTTTGTTGAAGAGGCGGCTGCTTTATACAACCGGTACTATCACGAGTACCCAGTGATAAAGGGGGGCGAGCAGAACTTTCACCGACTGTCTATCACCGAGGCGATTGCGCAGATGATAGAGAACGGCCTTCGGATCTGCCATGTGTTCTGCCCGCAAAGGATCTGATCCCGGATGAATTCAACCTCTGCGGGGAGCCGGGCATCTCGGGCTGTTCAGTCAGCGCTGATATCCTAGCGAGTTGTACGAGATACAAAGGGGGAGATCTGACAGAGGTGCCAGGGGGCTGCAGCTCAGGAGTTTCGTCTGGGCATAACGAGGGGGTATCCCATCAGAGCTAGCCGACATAGAAGTCAGCTAGAGCCGCTGATATGCAGCAGATATCTTGGAGTGAGCGGCTATCGAGACGACTATCCTATTACGGATCTACGTAGAGGTAGGTATACCCCTCAAGCGCTTCTTTGTAGCGACGTTGCAGCTTGGCTGCGTCGATCTCCGTGAGTCGGTTCTCCCGAAGGGCTTTTTCGATCGCGAGCCTCAGCCGTTCGTTAAGGTCCTGCACCTCATACTGTACATAGGTCAGAGCTTCTCGTGTGGTATCACCCTCAACGATGTGGGTGTAGTTGAGCTCGCCGGATGGAGATAGGTCCAGATGCACTGCATTGGTATCGCCAAAGAGGTTATGTAGATCGCCTAGGATCTCCTGGTATGCTCCCACCAAAAAGATACCGAGGTAATATGGCTCGTTTGGCTTAAAAGGATGAAGCGGCAGGTAGCAGTTTACATCCTTAAGATCAATAAACCGATCGATCTGTCCGTCGCTGTCGCAGCTCATATCAGCAATAATCCCGCGACGCGATGGCTCCTCGTTCAGGCGGTTGATTGGGATAATCGGAAAGAGCTGATCGATCGCCCACGAGTCTGGGAGTGACTGGAACACCGAGAAGTTACAAAAGTAGGTGTCGAGCAGCTGATCCTTTAGCTTTTCTAGCTCCTCCGGAAGGTACTTTAGCCCGGCTGAGATACGCGAGAGCTTTGCCATGAGGTACCAAAACCCCTGGTCAGCATAGGCCTTCTCTCTAAGAGTCAGGTCATCAGAGACGAATTTCTGCATGATGTCGTCTTTGAGGTTTACTGCATCATGCAGGGTCTCGTGACAGTTTTTGACTGTGACCTTTGAATAGAGCTCAGCGATCTCTTTTAGCTGTGGATGATCCGATGGTGGTGGGGGGAGCTCTGCTACCACATCCAGGGTAGGGGCGGAATCAATCACCTGAATCACAAGACAGGCATGGTGCGCTATCAGCGCTCGCCCGGACTCGGTGATGATGTTCGGCTCATTTATTCCTGCCTTCTTGCAGGCATCCTGGATGCTATACACCACGGTGCGAGCGTATTCCTCCACGGTGTAATCCGCGGATGATTCAAAGTTGGTCTTTGATCCGTCGTAGTCGACAGCCAGACCGCCGCCGACATCCAGGAAGCACAGATTCGGGCACTCTTTGGCGATTTCGACATAGACGCGGGTGGCTTCAGTCAGCACCTTCTGGATGGCCGAGATCGAGGTTATCTGGCTACCGATGTGGTAGTGAACGAGTTTGAGCCAGTCTTGGTGTCCGGAGGCTTTAAGCTTATCGAGGGCCTCTACGATCTCATGGGTATTGAGGCCGAACTTGGCCCGCTCGCCGCCCGAGCTTTCCCATCGGCCGCTTCCTTTGGCCACTGGCTTCATCCGGATTCCGATCTCAGGCTCGATGCCGTATTGGGCAGATGCCTCAAGCACCATCTCCAACTCATACAGCTGTTCAACGATAATGATGGGCCGTCGTCCTAAACGGCGTGCAAGAAGGGCAAGCTCGATATACTCGCGATCTTTGTAGCCGTTACATAGCAGCAAAGCACCCTCGGTGTCGTGAATCGCAAGCACAGCAATTAGCTCCGGCTTGCTACCCACCTCAAGGCCAAGCGCAATGTCTTTGCCGGCAGTGCGGATCGTATCTACGACATGGCGCTGCTGATTTACCTTAATTGGATACACCGGAAAGTATTTGCCGTTATACCCATACTCAGTGCGGGCCTCGACAAACGCCTGGTTGATGCGATGGACACGGTCGCGAATAATCCCATCGAACCGTAGTAACACTGGCACATTTATGCCGCGCTGTGCCAACGATCGCACCGCTTCGTAGATGTCAATCTCTTGGCCGTTTCGAGATGGTTTGGTGACGATATGTCCGGCGGAGTTGATGCTGAAGTATCCTTCGCCCCAGTTGTTGATATTGTAGAGGTTCGCGCTCTTTGAAATGTCCCAGCCTTCCATCGTTTTTCCGTCGATCTCCCGTTGCGTAAATCTACCCATGTTAATTTAGCCGCTACAACCGCTAGCTTCCGCGTACTACTTTTATCTGTACACCGTATCGATTCGTTCCGCCGATCCGTTCACGATTTCTACCTGCGCCAGCTACTGATGAGCTTATTGCTTGCCTGCCGTTACTTCGTGAAGCCTCGTCCTTCCGCGCGCTACCCGAGAAAAGATTCGTCGCTTTCCATGCGGGAATCTCGCAGATCTCTCGGCGATTCTGATGCTTCTAATGCTGGGTATAAGCTAAGCGGGACAACCTGACAATAGGTGCGGCCGCAATTTCTGAAGAGCTTCTGAAGAGCTTAAGTGCGTCGGCCCACCTGCCGATACTCCAGATGTAACCAAGTAACTCGCCCCCCGCCCCAGGGATTAGGTGTGTATGTCAGTGACGATAGTAAAAGGGGTAACTCTAGCTACATTTTCAGCCGGCAAGATAGCCGAGCGAGCCACCAAACCGGTGAGCTCTGCGGGTTCTTCCGCGCAACAACTCTCAGCGCAGGTGTCTGTACGACTGGCCTCCGAGGCAGCGGTGCTCACTGGTCGAGGGGCTCCCGATAGCTCCGTGGTAAAAATCCGTGACTACGGGCAGGCCGAGGAGCGAGCCGACTCTGTTGCCGAGAAGCTAAGGGAGGATGGTGAGCTTGGAGAGGAGGCGCATGCCAATCTTGATGGGGCGATGCCTCCGAATGGGATGGTCGTGTAGTCGGTTCCTCGCCGCGCATCGGGCTGGAGTGAGCCGATAAAGTCGAGTCTACGGATT
>JBILUF010000203.1:0-5132 GCA_044371155.1 Bdellovibrionota bacterium | reverse complement strand
AGGTCGCACGGAGTCAAGATTTATTGAGGTATTATGGGAGGTGCCTGCTCTACCGGTGCAGGGGTTTATACTAAGGTATGGCACAGACGAGAGCGTGCTTTCCGGATCCGCGCAACTCATACCCGAAAAGCTCCAAAGAGTGCGCACCTCTGGCGGCGCTGAGCTCTACCGCTATCTCCTGCCGGAGCCCGCTCGAGATAAGACGGTGTACATCACAATAGCTGCCTTTGATGGAGCCGTTGAGTCCGCCCCAACAAAGGCCCTGGCTGTGCCTCCAGAGGAGTCTGCCCCCCAAGCCCGCCCGTAGCCAAGCGAGGCACCATCCTAAAAAACACTGTAGTGAGCAACTGAGCCAGAGCCAATCGCTCCCCCTTGGTCCGCTCGCGTTAGCTAATCATCATAGGTCCTTAGAGAAAAACAGAACCCAGCATGGAGAATTCAATCTGCTCGGGCCCCTCTGATTGGGTACTGGCCGTCAGATCAAGTCACAACTACTGCACTTTAAGAGAGCTGCTGAAATACCTCTACAATTCGGCACGTTGCAGCCAAAAATTAAAAAGACCTCGCTTTTTATCCCTAGAAAAGCGCGCCGAATCATAATGATTCCCCCAAAATTGCCGAGTTAGAGCCTTAGGGACGAAGGTCCAGGAACAACATGGGTCGCCAGGGTGGCTCCCCTGATGTTGATTTTGATTGCTTAAGCGGCTGAAGGCCTCTTTGGCGCTTAGGCCACTACACGGAGGTAGCGATGCCAATATCACTTTCCAGTAACCCAGCCTCATTGGGTGCTCAGAACACACTAACTAGAACCACCAATCAGCTAAATAAAACATTCGAAAAGCTCTCCTCTGGGCTTCGCATCAACACAGGGGCGGACGATCCCGCGGGACTCGCCCTTGCGGATAGCCTAAATGCGAGCGCGCGAATTGCAAGCGTAGCGATTCGAAATGCCAACGACGGCCTTTCATTGACCTCAATCACCGATGCAGCACTTGAACAGGTTGGTCAGATTCTCACCCGTATGGCTGAGCTTGCAACCCAAGGTGGCAACGGCACCTACTCGACTACCCAGATGTCCGCTCTGTCACTGGAATTTGTTGCGCTGGGATCTGAAATTGATCGTATCGCAAAGGTAACAACTTTTAACAACATCAACCTCCTCTCTAACTCAAGCGCAGTTACCCTGCAGGTGGGACTCAACTCTCAGGCCACGGGGCAGATTACCCTGACGAATGTGCTGGGCACGCTTGAGTCTCTGGGTTTAGCTAACACCGGCTCAAGTGCTTTGAGCTACTCACTGCTCGGCACTACCACTGCGAACGCTCAGAGTGCTGCAATCTTGGCCCTCGATGCAATCAACGGTGCAATTGGCTCCCTCTCTGCCAGACGGGGCAGCATAGGAGCATTTGAAAGCAGGCTATCTTACGCCATTGATTTTCTGAGCACCTCCCGCGAGAATTTCCTCGCCTCTGAAAGCCGCATCCGCGATGCAGATGTGGCGCAAGAGGTGGCGAATATGGTGCGGCTTCAGGTCTTACAGCAAGCCGGGACAGCGGTGCTAGCGCAAGCTAACCAGCAGCCACAGATAGCTCTCTCCCTACTTCGATAGAGATCCTATTAAGAGCGCTTAGCAAAAAGCGCGAAGGGGCATCGCTAATCGAATTTCTGAAAGGGAAAAGTAATGTGCGCAGTCATCGGGTCGGCATCGATTAGGTCGCGCAGCTTCTCCCAATCAAATTGCATCCCTGGGTCTTTCTTCCTTCCCGCTGGGATTGCAACATCCTCATGACCAACAATGAATGTGAGAGGCAGTCGCTTCACCATATCGGCTAGAAGCTCAACAACCCTTTCATACTGCACCGGGGTAAACTTGGCTTTCTCGCGAGCGATAAGTTCAATTCCAATGCTAAAGTGATTAACCTCTTCCCGTCCATCATGCATCCGGCTGGCTCCTGCATGCCATGCCCGCTTGAGCTCCGGCACCAGTCGTGACACCTCACCATCACGAGCAATCAGGAAGTGCGCTGATACCTTATGCTGGGCGAGACAGTTGATGCACGCCTCAGGACTGTCAGGATTGGTTGCCTCTGGAGCGTTCATCGCATGGATAACGACAGTATCAATAATAGACCCTTCAGCCCTATCATCAAAGAACTCAGTTACTACATCTCGAATGTCCATCAGGTAAACCCTCGCCGCTCAAGCACACTGCGAAGCATCTCCACCTCATCCGGAGAGGCTAGTCGGGGGGAGCTCTCGCGCATCGCAATGCGATACGCTCGCCCCAATTCCCGAGCCAGATCCGCTCGTTTTGGTGGCTTCACCAAAAATCCACTTGCGCCTGCGCGTAGGCACCCCAAAAGAGTCTCGGCTGAGCCGTACGCGGTGAGCACTATCACCGGTAGATGCAGAAGCTTAGGATGCTTCCTAATCTGCTCGATTAGCTGCCCTCCGCTAATGTCAGGCATGCGCATATCGGTGAGTACGCAGGAAAACGCAGCGGGATCGGACGTTAAGGTGGCCAATGCCTCTTTTGCTGAGCGACATCCTAATACCTGACCAAATCCCATAGTCTCAACGAAGGAGCAAATGATGTCACGGGGCGAGTCAAGATCGTCGACAACCATGACTCGAAAGTTTTCAAAGCGGGGCGTAGTGCGGGGCTTTAATCGACCGAATATAACCTCGAGGGTATGCAACGCGCTCTCCCCGCGAGCCACATCCGCTCCAAGCAGCCGCGCCTCCATCTGGTGCGGCCCCCCAAGCGTTAAATCAACCAGCACAAACGGAGCCACCGGCTGGGCCTTCCAAAGCTGCTCAGCGATGCGCTCCTGATCTGATAGCTCAACCGCATGCCCAACACACACGATGTCGAAATCAATCTGTTTCATCCAATCAAGGGCGCCGCTAGCATCAAGTGCCGACTTAGTACGCAGCCCTTGCGAACGGGCGAGTTCCTCAACGGCGGCCTGGACAGTATGATCAGCTGATACGATTAAAAGATCCGGCATTCGCTATCCACGAGGAAGATTTTTGGCGATGTTCGAAAGGTGGAGAATCCATCTCCCGGCCTGATGTGAATCTAAGGAACCACCGTTGGCGACATCACCGAGATGCTCCTCCAACGATTGAGCAGTCTGAGCAATATCCTTGAGCCCAAAAAAACCCGCTCCCCCTCGAATGGTGTGAAAATTCGCCCCAAGGTCATGCGCTTGCTGTGCGGTGACCATTAGCTGACTAGATGAAACATGACTGAGCGCATGAAGCAGGTGCTTATCTAGCTCCTCAACAAAAAGCCGATACGCAGGGGAATCGGTAGAGAGCGCAAGTTTAGTGTGAGACATACCCCAGAAATCCCTTCTTCCTATGGTACGTTCAGAACCGCCCTACTGCCAAGAAAAAACCACAGATCGCTCGTTCTTTCCGCTGGTTAGGCGCCCCTATCCAGGCGCGCTAGAAACCGACACCGCTCCTTGGCCTAAAAACGAGTCTATAGGGAGTATTAGCTTTTAATGCTGCGCAACTCTTTGAATCCTAACGGCCACATCGCGTCAGATGCTCTTGCAAATTCCGCAGCTTAACGCCGAAACATAGCGGTGCAAACGGGGAGGTATGTCCTGCCAGGCAACCCCTACCCAGGCCCAACCCCCAAAAGAGCCCCAGACCGATGGAAATGATGCATACGGAGAATAAAACAAAGTAGATTCAAGGGCGGTATTCCCGCTGGTGCCCCTGCTTGCCGCCTGCGCCTTTAACTTAGAGATTGTAACACCCTTTCGATCCCAATGGTGTGCCTTTCGCTTTTTGTTGGTAGTGGTATGTATTAGGTAACGTACCGACTAACTTACTGAAAGAGTATGAAAAAATTCCTCCCAATCCTAGTTTTGGTTCTCCTTGCTGTGGCTGCTTGGTATTTTAGCTCTCAAAGGAATACCGGCCCTGGCTCCACTGCTTCGACCAACCAGGAGGCGGCCTCCTCCACCGAGAACCAACAGGCGGCGGGTGCGGGCACCTCCGCTCCGATGGGAGCGAACGCGGGCGCTGCTGCCCCAGCTTCTGCGGATGGATCGGCCCTCGATGATACCGAAGGTGCGGTGGATGTCGAAATTCTTCCTGCCAGCCGCGCTTTTAAGTCCGCAGAGGAAGCAATGGAGTCGGTCAAGCAGGGGGCAGCTGACTACAGCGATGCGGTGCTTGAGCAGTTTACCCTGCCAGGAGAGGATTGTGCCTGGTGTCCAGAGTTCTACAAAGGGCTTCGAGATCTCCTCGCCAGTAAAACTGTCCCGACTGAGCAACTAAGCTACTATGCGGAAATTTTATCGATCAGCGGTCGTATTGAGAATATCCAGGCGCTCGTTGATGGCATTAAGAATCCAGCCTCAGAGGAGCAGGCCCAGGCATTCTCCGAAGCACTCGAGCTTACAATCGGCAACGATCAGATCGTTAATCTTTTGGCGGAAAATATCGCGGCTGGAACAAATGATCAGCTTCGAGAATCATCGGTGGCTGCCATCACCAACCAGGGATCCCGATTAGCCGCAGAGGTGCTGTATAAGAATACGGTAGAGCGTGGCGATCCAGATGGCTATTATTCCCGCGGCACAGGGCTAGGAGAGTTGATACCTAGCGATGAAGCGATGCCGTATCTTCAAGAGATAATGAATAAGCGGGATCAGTACTCCCATCTCGCCGCCAAAGCATTGGCAAATGCTGGGCTGCCGGGCCTAAAGATGGTGTTTGATTCGCTCAGTACCTCCAAGGATATTGAAGGAGACCGAAAGATCCTAAAGGATATGATTAATCACCTCAACTATGATGAGGATGTTGAAAACTATCTAAAGGAACAGGCAGCTCGCACGACCCAGCCAGCGCTCAAGGAATTCGCCGAGAGAAGTCTTGAGGCGATGCAGGCGGCATCAGTTGATGAGACCACTGAAGAGCCCGAGACAGAAGCGGAGCAGTATCAGACCCAAATCAACTAACAGAGCGATTCAGGCTGCGACTGATAGGCATCCTCACCACAAGAGTAGTGGCGTCGCAGTCTGAGTGATTGCGCCAAAAAGGGGCAGTTGCAGGAGGGTGTGGGCGCAATTCGGGTTTGCCTGTAGCAATCTGGCCCCGACCTAATCTGA
>JBILUF010000202.1:0-5138 GCA_044371155.1 Bdellovibrionota bacterium | reverse complement strand
TTCGTGCGGTTTGCCTGGAACAATATTGCGTTGGCGGAGCTGCGTGATCTGAATCGCCACCGCAGCGGAGCTAGGTTTACCCCTCTGACGCCTGTTGGATTTTACCTGCCGCCAGAGGTTAGCCGGGATAAAGTCGACGGGGTGCTGCGTCGACAAAAGCAGCTGATTGAAAAACTTGCCGAGGAAAGCGCCGGGGGAGCACATCTATACGGGTATCTGTTGGGAGTGCAGACCCCATTTGAGCACTCAACTCACCTTGATAAATTTATTTACGAGGTTGAGCTGCGAACTGGTATGGGGGCGCACTTTAGGTACGCTGAGCACCTAGCCAAGGCCTGTGAGGTCTTTCTGCAGCATGCTCCTGAGTATCGACCGTTTGTTGAAATTGGCATGGCAGAGCCGGAGTAGAGGGGTCAGGCGACTGCGTCCGTCGCAAGTGCTCGTGGAGCGCGAGGAGCGCGGGCGTCCCGCCCGCAATTGCTTGCAAAGCTGATCCGTAGCGACTAGGAGGAGCGCGGGCATCTTGCCCGCAATTGCTCTCGAGTGAAAGATGTGAATGCAAGCCACTGCTCGGCGTGCATTGTGGACTTGGTTGCTCTGGATCGGCACTGCCGAAAATTGCGACCGGGACGGTCGCGCTCCTCCGCGCCTACCCAAGGGTGCCCAGGGGCGAGGCCCCCCGAATGACCTCGAAACTGTGTCGTAGGGCCCTTTCTGCCTTATCTTTGCCTCCTCTTCAGCCCATGCTATAACCCATCTTCTTATGCGCTCCTAGCTCAGCTGGATAGAGCATTTGGCTTCGGACCAAAGGGTCGGGGGTTCGAATCCCTCGGAGCGCGTAGTTTGGTAATGGTCCATTCCGGACAGATAGGTAACAGTTTATTCCGGGCACAGAGTTTATTCCGGGCACAGAGTTTATTCCGGGCACAGAGTTTATTCCGGGCACATAGTTTATCCCGGGCACATAGGTAACTGTTCTATAGGTGCTATCCTTCCTTCAACTGTCGCTATGTCACTTTCTAGTAAGCTCCAAATATGTGCGGAATAGTTGGATACATCGGGTCTCAGGCAGCGCTGCCGCTTATAATCGGCGGCCTAGAGAAGCTGGAGTATCGTGGCTATGACTCCGCGGGAGTTGCGATCCTCTCTGGAGGTAAAGTTGAAGTTGCGCGCGCTACGGGGAAACTTGCTGAGCTCAAGAAACTCCTCGAATCCCGTCCCGGGCAGTTTATCGGTTCAGTTGGCATCGGGCACACTCGCTGGGCGACCCACGGTAAGCCATCAGAGAACAACGCCCATCCCCACACTGCGGGGCGCATAAGTCTTATCCATAACGGCATCATCGAAAACTACTCCGAACTCCGTGAGGAGTTAAAAGCTGGGGGCGCAGTGTTTAGCTCCGAGACCGACACTGAGGTGGGAGCGCACCTGCTGAACTATTTTGTTCAGACAGGGCTTGAGCCGATGGCGGCGCTGCGTGCCACCTGCGCTAAGATCCGCGGCAGCTATGCCTTTTTGGCGATTGATTCTAAGTATCCCGACAGAATCTTGGTAGCCAAGAATGCTACACCGATTGTGATCGGCCTCGGAGAGGGAGAGAATATTATCGCTAGCGATATCCCGGCAGTGCTCGGCACTTCTCGCCGCGTTGTGATCCTCGAAGATGGCGACCTCGCTGAGGTGCGTGCTGATCAAATAGCAGTTGAGCATGCTGGAAAGCCTGTTGAGCGGAGACCGCAGATTATCACCTGGGATCCTGTCACCGCCCAAAAGGGCGGCTTTAAGCACTATATGCTCAAAGAGATTCATGAGCAGGGGCAGGCGATCTCGGATACACTCCTGGGCCGGATTGACCACGCCACTGGTCGCGTTACTCTTCCTGAAATTACCTACACCCCAGATGAGTTGCGATCGATTAAACGTATCATGATGGTGTCGTGTGGCACTGCGTGGCACGCCTGTTTAGTGGCGAAATTCTACATCGAAACGTTTGCCCGCATCCCGTGTGAGGTAGACTACTCCTCGGAGTTTCGGTATCGCAGTCCCGTGATAGATGGCGATACCTTGGTGATTGCGATTTCTCAGTCAGGGGAGACCGCAGATACATTGGCCGCAATCGACCTTGGGGGCAAAAAGTCCAAAACCTTGGCGATCTGTAACGTGCTGGGTGCATCAATCCCAAGGAAGGTTCCTAATACCATTTTTACTCATGCGGGGCCGGAGATCAGTGTTGCCTCGACTAAGGCATTTTCCACTCAACTTACGGCTGCATATCTGCTGGCGGTGTATCTGGCGCAGGTGCGGGGGACGATCGACATTGATCGGGAGCAGCAGCTTGTTAAAGAGTTGATGCATCTGCCTGCGGTGGTGGAGGAAACTCTGAAAGCGTTGCCGCAGATAGAAAGGCTCAGTCGTAAATACACTACCGCCCGAGACTTTTTGTACGTGGCCCGTGGCATCTGTTACCCAATTGCTCTTGAGGGAGCGCTCAAGCTCAAGGAGATCTCGTATATTCATGCTGAAGGATATCCGGCAGGGGAGCTTAAGCATGGACCGATAGCGCTGATTGATGAAAACATGCCGGTGGTGGTGATACTACAACGTTCCAAGGAACTTTTTGAGAAAGCCCTTTCAAACCTAAAAGAGGTCGAGTCGCGCGGCGGGAAGATCATCGCCGTTACCGACACCGTAGGCTCCAAGGAGCTGCATGCCGCCGCCCAGGATGTGATCGAGATTCCGTTTATCTCTGAATTCTTAAGCCCCGTTCTGCTCACTATCCCACTACAGCTGTTGGCCTATTATATCGCTGTGTTTAATGGCACGGATGTCGATCTGCCACGTAACCTGGCCAAGAGCGTTACGGTGGAGTAACTCCATTAAACGATAGTAGTTGTGGTTGGGTAGGGCATGAGCTCCTGGCGGCGCTGTAGTCCCGCGATTGCCCCGTCGCATCCAATTTTGTCCTGTCTTTGGGGCTTTCAAGAGGGTGGCACTAGAAGTAGATTCAGTTGTAGAACTAGCTGGTTAGGACCGCAAACAATCCTAGCCATTTCATTTACTTAGGTTGTTCCCTCGTGGTAGTTTATCGACGGTTTTCTCGTCACTTAAAAGACGAGCGTCCGAACTCATCGAGACGTAGTGAAAGGTCAGGATAGTTAGATTTGACCGGCGTGCCCCACTTACGAAGGGAGTTGTCGCGCGGTTAGGTAAGACACTAGCGAATTTGCGTTTGGAGATCCTTTTCGAGGGTCTCTTTTTGGGGGATCCTTTTTAGGATCCCTTGTCGTCTGGAGGGCTGTTGCAGTCCAACAGAGCGTCACTCCACCCAGGGGCCGCCCACCTGGAGGAGCGCTTGTGTCGATCTCACTACACGGATGAGGAATTGGGCTAGATGTCGTCGATTGTAATCACTGGTGGGGCAGGGTTCGTGGGCTCTCACGCTGCGAAAGTCGCAGCGGAGGCGGGGCACCAGGTTACTGTGCTTGATAGCTTGGAGCTCGGGCATCGTGCCGCAGTGCCGCCAGCGGCCAAGCTTATTGAGGTGGATCTCCTCGACATCGCAGCGCTGACCGCCGCTCTTGAAGCTTCCCGACCGGAGATAGTCATGCATTTCTCTGCCTACTCGCAGGTGGGGGAGTCTGTGCAGGATCCGGTAAAGTATTACCGCAATAACGTTGGCGGTACAGCAAATCTCTTGGCTGTCGCAAACGCGCTCTCGATTGGTAGTTTTATCTTTAGCAGCACCGCTGCTACGTATGGTATCCCAGAGGGAGTCCTTGACGAGACCCATCCCACCAACCCGATAAACCCCTATGGATTCTCCAAGCTCTGTGCGGAGCGGATGTTGCGAGACAATGCCTTCTCTACGGGGATGCGCGTTATCTCCTTCCGATATTTTAATGTAGCTGGCGCAGCTCCGGACGGGAGTATCGGCGAGGATCATAGTCCTGAAACCCACCTGATCCCGCGGGCCATCAATGCGGCGTTGGGGCGCGGCCAGCCACTGCAGATTTTTGGCGATGATTACAACACCCCTGACGGCACCTGTATTCGCGACTATATTCATGCCCAAGATCTTGCTAGAGCCCATCTGATCGGTGCCGAGAAACTCGCTGCGGTCACCCCAAATCATGGCAGGGGGTATTTTGATCTCATGAATATCGGCACCGGAAGCGGTCACTCGGTGATGGAGGTTGTGAGCGCTGTCCGCGAGGTAACGGGGCTCGATGTGCCGTTCTCTGTAACCGAGCGACGTCCGGGAGACCCCCCGACCTTAGTAGCAAATGCAGATAAGATTCAGCGTGAGCTGAGCTGGAGACCTGAGTTTCCTGATATTCGTGATTCGGTTCGCCATGCCTTCGGATGGATGAGAGGGCACCCGAACGGATTTGGAGATGGGGCCAAGTAGAGTTAATACCCTCCGGTAGATGCCTATGAATTTCACTAACGCCCTAACGCAACACTTTGAGCAAAGCTACGGCGCGGGCCTGCAACCTGCTGTGTTTTTCTGCCCTGGAAGAGTGAATCTCATAGGGGAGCATATCGATTATAACGGTGGTCCGGTTTTTCCGGCTGCTATTTCCCAGGGGATTTACGCGGCAGTGCGCTTTACCTCTAGCGGTGTGGTGCGGCTGCGATCAGTGCAGCGTTCGGAGAGCATTGAGATTCCGGTCGATAAACTTCCGCCCTTCACACGTGATTCAGCTACTGAGGTCAAGGACTGGATTAAGTATCCACTGGGCATGTTGGCATCTCTAAAGGCGACTCAGCAGCAGATTCCTTCGGCCGATATCCTATTCGCAAGTGATCTGCCAATTGGCGCAGGCGTCTCTTCCTCGGCTGCGATTGAGGTGCTCACCGGGTTTATCTTTCTCAGTGGCCCAAACGGTGCGTCGGTAGACCGCACGGCCTTGGCACTGCGTGCCCATAGGGTCGAGCGCGATTTCGTCGGGGTTAATTGCGGAGTGATGGATCAGTTCAGTGTGGCACACGGGAAGCGGGGACATGCGATCCTGCTAGACTGTGCAACTCTACAGTTTCGGTACGTACCGTTTAATCTCGCCGGGTTGCGACTTGTGGTGATGAACACCAATAAGCCGCGAGAGCTGGTCGGTACGAAGTACAACGAGCGTCGTGCT
>JBILUF010000201.1:0-5159 GCA_044371155.1 Bdellovibrionota bacterium | reverse complement strand
CGAACAGATATTAAATCCATCCTGCTGATAGGCTCAGGCCCGATAGTAATCGGCCAGGCGTGTGAATTTGACTACTCCGGCACTCAGGCCATTAAGGCGCTAAAGGAGGAGGGGTACAAAGTAATCCTGGTCAACTCCAATCCGGCCACGATCATGACCGATCCTGAGTTTGCCGATCGCACCTATATTGAACCGATCACCCCCGACTTTGTGGAGGAGATTATCCGCAAAGAGCGACCTGACGCAGTGTTGCCAACAATGGGAGGCCAGACAGCACTCAATACCGCGCTAGAGCTTGACGAGCGCGGTGTCTTTGAGAAATACGGATGTAAGTTAATCGGCGCAAGCATCGATGCCATCAAGACTGCCGAGGATCGGGAGCTCTTTAAGAAGGCGATGGATGAGGTGGGGCTTGAGTCTGCCAAGAGCGTGGTCGTGCGATCCCTCGCAGAGGCTGAGCAGGCCGCCAAGACCCTTGGATTCCCCATGATCCTTCGGCCATCCCGTACCCTGGGTGGCACCGGAGGCGGTATCGTTCATGACCGCTCAGAGCTTAACGCCAAGGTGTCGCATGCTCTGCGCGCAAGTCCAAACTCTGAGGTGCTAATCGAGGAATCGCTTCTTGGTTGGAAAGAGATTGAGCTTGAGGTAATGCGAGATCTCAATGATAACGTAGTGATTATCTGCGGAATTGAGAATTTTGATCCGATGGGCGTGCATACCGGTGACTCTATCACGGTGGCACCGGTGCAGACCCTCACCGATAAGGAGTACCAAATCCTCCGCGACGGAGCGATCCGTTGTATCCGGAGGATCGGGGTGGATACCGGGGGTTCAAACGTGCAGTTTGCAGTGAACCCGGAAAATGGGCGGGTGGTAGTTATCGAGATGAACCCGCGGGTGTCCCGCAGCTCGGCACTTGCATCGAAGGCAACTGGGTTTCCGATCGCAAAGATCGCAGCCAAGCTCGCCGTTGGCTATACCCTTGATGAGATCCGAAACGACATCACACGCGAGACTCCAGCCTGCTTTGAGCCATCAATCGATTATGTTGTCGTAAAAATCCCACGCTTTAACTTCGAGAAGTTCCCGCTAGCGGAGCGCACCCTGGGCACCCAGATGAAATCGGTCGGTGAGGTGCTCTCCTTCGGGCGCACATTCCGCGAGGCGCTTCAGAAGGCCATGAGCTCGATGGAGCTTGATAGCTTTGGCTTTGACGGCGAGAAGTTAGTGCGCGACCTCGGCAAATCTGAGCTTCTTTCGGCCTGCGCAACTCCCACCGCACGACGCCTGTGGATGGTGGGTGAAGCGCTTCGCCAGGGGCACTCGGTAGAGACCCTGGCCAGCGCGACAGGTATCGACCCTTGGTTCCTCACAGAGATCGATACGATTGTCTCCTCCGAGCTAGAGCTTGCTAAATCGAAGCTTCACGCAATAGGAGCCTCTCAGATGCGCTCGCTCAAGCAGGATGGATTTGCGGACGCAAGGATCGCAGTCCTATTGGGCATTAGCGAGGCGGAGGTGCGCCAGCGTCGGCTCGAGCTTGGGGTCTCTCCATCGTATAAGTCGGTGGACACCTGTGCGGCGGAGTTCGTGGCCTTCACTCCATATCTTTATTCAACCTACGACCACGGGTCAGAGGCTCCGCCGACGGACAGGAAGAAGATAGTTATTCTTGGCTCTGGCCCCAACCGGATCGGCCAGGGGATAGAGTTCGATTACTGCTGCGTTCATGCGGTGATTGCGCTTAGAAAAGCGGGTTACGAGACCATCATGGTCAACTGTAACCCCGAGACGGTCTCCACCGACTACGACATAAGTGATCGGCTATACTTTGAGCCTCTCACCCTTGAGAGTGTCCTCTCAATCGTTGCGCGAGAGAAGCCAGTGGGGGTGATCGTTCAATTTGGCGGCCAGACCCCGCTCAAACTCTCAGGTGAGCTCCATAAGCAAGGCGTTCCGATCATAGGCACCTCAGTCGATTCGATTGATATCGCCGAAGATCGGGAGAGGTTCTCTGCGCTCATTAAGAAGTTGGGGCTTAACCAGCCGCCGTTTGCTACTGCGCGGAGTGCTTCAGAGGCTGCGTCTGCTGCTGCAAGACTCGGGTATCCGCTGATGATCCGCCCATCTTTTGTGTTGGGTGGTCGTGCGATGAGGATTCTGCATTCGGATGAGGAGCTTGCAAACTACATGTCGGAGGTGGTCGAGGTCTCTAATCAGCGCCCGGTCCTTCTCGATCGGTACCTCAATAACGCCATCGAAGTTGATGTCGACTGCGTAAGCGATGGCGATGATGTAGTGATTGCAGGAGTAATGGAGCATGTTGAGCGCGCTGGTATCCACTCTGGCGATAGTTCATGCTGTATCCCGCCGCAGACCCTAGCAGCCAAGACCGTCGCTGAGCTTAAGCGGCAGGTGGGAGTGATCGCCAAAGAGCTTAGCGTCGTAGGGCTTATGAACACCCAGTTTGCAGTGGTGCCTGGCGGCGAGATCTATATTCTTGAGGTTAATCCACGTGCCTCACGTACTGTGCCGTTTGTGAGCAAAGCCAACGGTGTGCCCTGGGCAAAGGTGGCATCGCTACTGATGGCGGGAAAACAGATCCGCGAGCTGGGGATACAGGAAGCAGGCGAGATGCGCCATGTTGCTGTTAAAGGGGTTGTGTTTCCGTTTAGTAAATTCGCAGGTGTCGACACCATTCTCGGTCCTGAGATGAAATCTACCGGGGAGGTGATGGGTATCGCCAGCGATTTTGCAGGCGCCTTCGCCAAATCACAGTTCGCCTCGGGCAACCTCCTTCCGGTCAGTGGCAAGGTCTTTATAAGTGTCAACAACGGCGACAAAGCCGAGCTTCCACTGCTCGCTGAGAAACTGCTGCGGGCAGGATTCTCTTTATGTGGCACCGATGGCACAGCCGACTATCTTTCATCCCGCGGGATGGCCATTGAGCGGGTCAATAAGGTGCGCCAAGGCTCTCCGCATATCGTGGACATGCTAGGACGAGGCGAGATTGCGGTTGTGATTAATACCCCTGAGGGTGCAGGGACGCATCTGGATTCGCGATCGATTCGCTTGGTGGCAAACGAGTTAAAAGTGCCTACCTTCACCACGATGGCCGCAGCGCTTGCTGCCGCGCAAGCAGCCATCACGATCCCAGACCGCAGCTACCTGTCGGTGAGGCCGCTCCAGGAGTATGTGGCCGAAATGACGTCATCGCGGGCATAAAAGAGGGTCAACCCAGGAGATTTAGGGCGCGGCTACTTGAATTCTTCATGGGTTGGCATATGCTCACCGGCCATTTTTTTTCTTAAGGAATTTGTTGTGGACTCGTTTGAGCGCCCCTCGGCGGGCTATTCAGTAACCCTTCGACTACGAATCGAAAATAAACCTGGGGCCTTCGCCCGCGTATGTGAGCGGTTTGGGTCACTCGGTGCATCGCTTGCAGAGGTCACCCTTGTTGATAGTGACTTCGCCCACACTGTGCGCGATGTCACGGTGAGCTGCCGAAATGAAGCACATTCCATGTCGCTTATTGAGGAGATGCGAAGCTCCAACACCGCGGTGCTTCTGCAGGCGCATGATGACACCTTTGAGCTTCATCGCGGTGGAAAGATCGAGGTCGTGTCCCGTTCGGTAATTAAGAACCGGGACCAGCTCTCGCGGGCCTACACCCCTGGGGTGGCACGTGTGTGTTTGGAGCTGCAGAAAAATCCTCATCAGGCCTACACCTATTCATTGAAGGGGAACTGTGTGGCTGTGGTCTCGGATGGCACTGCTGTTCTGGGGCTCGGTGACATTGGGCCAAAGGGTGCCATCCCGGTGATGGAAGGCAAAGCGATGCTATTTAAGCAGTTCGCTGGTATCGATGGGTTCCCCATCTGTCTTGATACCAAGGATACCGAGGAGATTATCCGGGCGGTGAAGAACATCGCGCCTGTCTTTGGAGGAGTTAATCTTGAGGATATCTCTGCTCCGCGATGCTTTGAGGTCGAGGAGCGTCTGAGGGCAGAGCTTGATATTCCCGTATTCCACGATGACCAGCATGGGACGGCAGTTGTGGTGCTTGCGGGTGTGCTCAATGCCCTTAAGATTGTTGGCAAGGATATTGCCGACCTTAAAATTGTCGTGAATGGCTTTGGAGCCAGTGGCGTTGCGTGCACCAAGATGTTGCTGAAGGCCGGTGTAAAAAATGTGATTCCTTGTGACACAGCGGGGTCGATTTACAGGGGGCGAACCGAGCGGATGAATTCGATGAAGGAGAAGTTACTCACGGTAACTAATCCTGACAACTTTAAGGGAACGGTAAAAGAGGCGCTAGTCGGTGCTGATATGTTCCTTGGCGTCTCATCGCCGGGTGCCATCACCCGTGCCGATGTCGCGCGCATGAATAGGGATCCTATTATCTTCGCGCTTGCTAATCCCACCCCCGAGATTTTGCCTGATGAGGTCAAAGGTATTGCCCGAGTGACCGCCACTGGTCGGTCGGACTATGCTAATCAGGTTAATAACGCACTGTGTTTTCCTGGTATATTTCGGGGGGCCCTTGACTCCCGCGCCCGCGATATTACAGACGGGATGAAGCTTGCTGCTGCTCATGCGATTGCTGATGCTGTATCACCCGATCGTCTCACCGAGGATTATATAATCCCGGGAATCTTCGAGCCTGGGATTGCTGAGCGAGTAGCGAAGGCAGTGTATGAGGCTGCGGTTCGTGAGAATGTGGCGCGACTCTAACTATGGACTGACGCAATCGGATGAGACCGCTTGCCAATACTCCAACTTCCAGCCGCGGCAGAATCTGTTCGAGATGCCGGGAGTGCTAATTCGGAGCGCTCACGAGTGAATTGTTTTGACGTCGAAGAGGGTGTCGAGGAAGTGCTGCTCGTATTCGCAGAACTGCCCTCGGTGACGGAGGTAGTCCGCGGCGTAAATCCAGGTGAGCGAGGTGAGAGTTGAGGGAGTTAGCTCTGTATCGGGCGGAACCTCGATCACATAGTTAAGGTTAATAGTGTTCTGAGGTAGGTCCATTCGGACGGGAGCCTCAAAGCTGTATCCATTCTGCCCATCGTTGCCCCTGTAGGTATAGGTCATGCAAGGAGGAAGCGAGCTCTCGCCGACCCCAAGATGGTAGATACCTTTCACCTGCTCAGGGGGGA
>JBILUF010000200.1:0-5180 GCA_044371155.1 Bdellovibrionota bacterium | reverse complement strand
CGGATTCCCGCAGGGTGGAGAGAGCAGAGGAGTTCTCTGTTCGCACGATCTTCTTGATATGGGGGGCCGCTGGAGCGGTTGCGGCGGCGTTGCTCGCAGTGAGGTTTGGCCCCTCCTCGGTCGGGGCATTCTCTACACCTTGCACCAGTTGGCCTCGGTTGATTTCAGGATGAATAAAGGCCCCTACCTTTGACACCGACCAGAATGCTGCTATCCAGGGGAGGTTAATAACAACGATGAGAATCGCTGCGGTGAGGCTATGGCGCTTGGAGAGCGTCGTGCGGAGAAATGCCACACAACAGGCGATGGTGGGGATAGCAGCTAGGCCCGCTGGGGACCATAGCAGCACAAGAGAGGTGAGTGCTGCGAAAAAAAACGCCAGCGGCAGCGAGATCGGCCGATCTTTGGTGATAAAGCGCAGGGCGAGAGCAAGAAATAGCGGGAACAATGCTGTGCTGGTGATAAATCCCAGCGTGCCAAACGAGAGTGCCCACTTGTACCACAAGATCCCAGAGGTCATCGCCAGAGTTCCTGCGACAGAGGCGACGATGCCGTTAAAGCCCAGAAGAAAGGCCGCTGCAACGGTGCAGGCCGGAGTTAACACGAAGAGTAGACCTCCGACGATCCAGTTGAAACTGGTCAATAGGTCGGTGAGGTATACAAGTGGTGAGCTAATCAGGAAGACATTGAGCGCGCCGGTGGCGAAAAAATCCCGCTGATCAATCCCTCCATTCCACTGAGGGTTGTAAAATGGGATATGAGGAAAGCGCTCTTTCAGTAGGGAGAGCCGATAAAGGAAGGTGGCAAGATCATCTGAGAAGAGTAATCGACCGGAGGTTTTGGCCAAAAAAATACCACCCAATAACAAGAGCGATAGCGGCAAAAGCAGTTTAAATGCCCCAAGACGATTGGCTCGGATCATAACGTAGACCGCCGCAGCGCATAGCAGCAGTTCGCCTCGAATCAGTGCGCCATGGAAGAATGTGTATCCGCGCGGCAGCCAATCAGAGAAGATAAAGAGAAGTGACAAGGCTGCCCAGAGCGGAAGGAGGAGAGCGGGTCGGGCACCACGATGCGCGCCCACAAGAAAGCTAAGGGCAATCCCCAAGGCGGCGAAAATCAATCCATGGCGAAGGCTAAGTAACGCAGGGGCGGCATGCTCGTGCCACACGGTGGTGGCTCCAGCCAGTAAGGTGAAGAAGGCAATGGCGATTCCACCGGTTAATAAAACGGAGGGGAGGGAGGCGCTATACCTTACAATTCGTGATTGATGCTCATCCATGGCGTACCATGGGTGCATACCACATTGAATTTACGAGGAATAGAAGGGGCAAGCGGCGCGAGCTGCTCCATCCGGAGGGGGTGGGGGCGCAAAGCCTCCTAAACGCGGCAATAAGGCGCTTATAGGGCTATCCGCTTGGGGGACCGGCTAGGATTTGCTCTCGAGCCCGTTTTCCTTAAAGAACGGGTCAAAGTGGAACACTGCTTCCGAGAAGCACTCCAGCGCCGTGGCATTATCAGAGCGGTTTAGTGCTGTGAGGCCGGCCTGAAGACTGGTGGAGATCTTCTCGGTGTTGCCAGGAGCAAACTGCACATAGTGGCTAGAATTGTCCTTCTTGCGCATCTCGTACTGCTGCAAACTTGCTACCATGTTTGCAACTGCGCCAAGTGTCTCACCGCGAATCTGCGCCATCATGCCTTTGAGCGCTAGTGATCGAGGGCTATCCTCTAGGGTGTCGCTGATTCGCAGGCAATCCCCGGCTGCATTAAGGTCACCGTACCGGACAAAAAGCGCTGCGAGGGTCTGATAGGCCGCTGCGGCGCTTTCCTCTTCATGCTCCGCCCATGGATGTTGGGGAAAGAGATCCTCGATATTAACTTGTGCGATGATTGACCGTAGCATCCGCGAAAGTGAGTCGCCTGAGATGTGTAGCGAGCAGTCGCGCGGAGCGTTAAGCGAGAAGCGGGTGGAATGCACCCCTTGTCCGCGCAGTGCGCCCTTCATGATTAGCTGAGCTAAAATCTCAGTAAGACTCTCACCCTCAAATGGTGCAATTGTCAGCGCTGATTTTTTCCGGATTACTACGCACATCAGTGGTAGCTCAGGCGAGGCAGAGAGAGTGTCAATCAGTGAGTCAGAGCTAATCTCGGGCAGCTCGATAGCCACAGTGCCGCGACGCATCGAAGCGCAGATATAATCGACGGAAGGCATGTTTGATATCTCGCCATGCAGTGACTGAATCTCATGCTGCTCAGGGGCGAGTCGCGCGTCGATAATCAGGATTGACTCACTGGTGCTGGCATCGATTGCAGCTGCAAGTGAGCTGCGTGGGGTTGCTGAGGCATCAAACCCCATCACGTTGTCGAGGGTGTTGAGCGTTGCCTGCTGCGCGATCACGAGGAGCTCTGCTCCCTGAATTGACCGAGCTGCGGAGAGAGTTCGTTCAAACGATTCCTCGCAGGCGCCATTTTCGACGATGATGATGCTTGCCATACCAACCTCACTTTGCATGAACGGGGGTGGTTCAAAAATAAAAATTACCCCCAAAACCTGTATTGGTCGTTAAGATGCCCCTGCGCTGGGAGTGGTTACGAAAATTTTTAGTAAGGGAGAGGGGTTGGGCGTAAGAGCCTGAATAGATTGTGTTTTATACGACGAGCCTACTCCCTCCTTAGGCTCGCGAAGTTTGCTGAGTCCGGCTGAATTTGGCCCGATCTAGAAATTATTTCCAATCGTAAAGTGCACCCGATAGGCAGGCTCCCCGGATTGGCGATCGAGTGGGCAACCCACCTCAAATCCGACCGGACCAATTGGAGATAGGTAGCGCACTCCCGCTCCAGTGCTATAGCGGAGATCGCCTAATGACACGCCACGATCCCGCAGATACACCGAGCCGGAGTCAACGAAAAGATGCGCTGCCACGGTGTCGGTCAGAGAATATCGTAGCTCTGTGTTGGCCAGCAGTGATACATCGCCGCCAATCACGCTATCGTCATCAGCGCGGGGCCCGAGACTATTCTCCTTAAACCCGCGTACAGTTGTCCGCCCACCTAAGAAGTAACGCTGGCTGATGGGAATTGCTGGGCTTGCGCCAAAGGTCCAACTCGATGCAGCTCGAGTGTTAAAGGCAAATCGCAGTGCAGGGCTAATGAACGGAAGTGGCTCAATGAAAGATCCTGATCCGGAGATAGAATGGAAGTCGGCATCAGAACCGATCGCTCTTGCCGCGATGCGATAGTCGAATGCGCCGTAAAACCCTGCTGAAGGGTTCAGTGGGTTATCCCGGCGGTCATATGAGATGGTGCCACCGAGTAGGCTTAGGCGTACAAGCCCGGTATCCAAATCGCTCAGAATCGCACCGGGGTCGACGTCGTTTAGATTCTCCTGAAAGATAGTATGTCCCAGTGAAATGGTGGCTGCATCGTCGTTCGCGCGCGTGAGGTATGAGGCCACCGATACTCTGTCTAGATTATACGGCAGAGTTGGTAAATCCAGCCGCTGAAAACGCAGATTCTCAGTGTGGGTCCATGTGGTCGATAGGAACTTAGGGTTTGTAAACCGTAGATCAGCAACCCCTTGCGTGATCTCGCTGGTGAGTGAGCTCCAGTAGGTATCAAACCGTAGGGCCAGGCTCCGTCCATCTGCAAATAGCCCTCGATCTGAGGCCTCGCCAAAGAGGTGCAGTCCATATTCCGAATTAGCCCCTGCGCCGACCTCTAGCGTTTGTAGGGGGCGCTCAACTACCGTGATCCGAAGGTCTTCTGCAGCACCATCGAGCTGCCCGTCAAACGGCCCTATATCAACACGGGAAAATACGCCTAAGCGCAGCAGTTCACGCCGAGACTCATCGATCTTGTCAGTGCGCCATGGCTCCCCGGAGTGAATGTGCAGGGTAGAGGTGATTGTCTCCGTTTTAATGCCGCGGTTACCTTCAATGCGGATAGCGCCCACGACGGTACGTGACCCGGGTTCGATGAGGATCGTAGCTGAGCGGGTGCCAAGGTCCAGTGCAATGCTCTGGCTCGGGGCTAAAAACCCCGCATCTCGCGCTGCCGTCTTAACTGCGTCAACATATTCATTCACCATCGGAACAGCGCAAGGGCAGCGTAGAGCAGGTAGCCCATGTAATTCGGCAGGTAGCCCTTCGATGGTAACGGCATCTAGCCGCAGCGGCGCTCCTTCGGTTACGCGGTAGATTATCCGCACCTGTTTTGTATCCGGGGTAGCTTCTATTTCCGCCTCTACGGTTGCTTCAGGGAACCCAAGAGAGATAAGAGCAGCCTCTATATCGCGACTATGGAACTCCAGCTCCTCGGATACTGCTGCTTGTGGCTCGAAGATCTCCTTCGCTAATTCTGGGCTGCTTTGGGTTAGGAGCTTCTTGATCTGATCGACGGATACTCCAGCGACCCCCTCAATCTGCACCGAGGCCACTTTGACCTTCTGCTCCTCCACGATATCGATGAGGTATGTGACCCGCTCAGCCAGCGGATCTTCAACCCGCTGATAACTAATAGAGGCGTAGAGGTATCCTGCTTCGCGATATAGCCGCTCCATATTCTGGGTGAGGATAGCGATCGTGTTGTTGCCGAACGGCTGTTTGCGTTTAAACAGGTTTATAGTTTCAAGGAAGTCAGCGGGAGAGAATGCGGTGTTGCCGCGGAAGATGAGGGCCACGGGGCGTCCCAGTGTGATGTCCATGTCGAGCTCAACCTCCGCGCTTCCGGGAAGCGAGCGATACTCGGCAAACACCCGGGCCCCGATATATCCCTCGTTGCGGAGGGAGCTAATCCAGCTCTGCTTTAGTCGCTCAAGTGCCCGTGCGGTGGCGATATCATTGCTGACGACATCGCGTAGCTGCTTTCGCAGCGAGTCTGGCAGGGAATCGCCGGAGGTGGTGATGGTCTTAATCCGAAATGCTTCACCCTCATGAATCGCGAGCTTTAGGGCTTTGCAGAACTGCTCATCGCCGCTACAGGTGGCGCTAACTTTTGCATTTAGGAATCCCTGATCGCGATAGTAGCTCTGCAGCGCCCCCTCTAGGCGCACTAGATCGCTCTTTAGCACCCGCGAGCTCTCAGAGATCCGTAGCGCCTCCAGGATGTTGAGCGAGGAGATCTCATCGTTTCCATCGATAGCGATCTTTAGAAATTGCGGGTTACGACTGAGGATAGTGAGA
>JBILUF010000199.1:0-5241 GCA_044371155.1 Bdellovibrionota bacterium | reverse complement strand
TATTAGCCGTTATCAGAGCCGCGCACTTGTGCTGTAGGCTCCTATATTTTGCACTACTTTTTGGGATCGCTGTATACCTAGCCCCCTTTTTAGTGGCAGGCACGAATCTCGATTTTGCATTTGGCGCAACACAGAATCCTCCCTCAACCTTTCGTACCAATGCCCGAGATGTTGCAGCCGCAGTCAGTGGTAATCCACACAGAAGAGCACCAACTGATAGAGCAATGAGTTTTGTGTGGCCTTTTGACATACAATCTCCCATAAAAAGTGCGACTCGAATCTAAGGCGCGCCTTCCCTGCTATCCAGCGCCATGATTTTAAAGGTTTTTGTTTTAACCCCGTCGGCTCCACCTTCGGAGTAATCAAACGATGGGGGTGAAAACGCCTAAGTAGGGTCGGCAGGTATGCCTTTTAACTTAAGCACCTGATTCTGATTCCGCTTTTTTGGCTTATAGAGTCAAGGCAGCTAGCTGCACTTCAGAGCTTGCCAAAGCGATCCGCATGGCATCGTGCTTACTTGCGCCGAATCTGGCCGTCAATTAGCACCATCTCTTCGAGCTGGCCGCCCCGGCCTCGCATCTTTACGACCCCTTGGATCTTGTCATCGGTGCCGCTTTCAAATACGTCCTGGAGCCGCTTCACCCCTTCTAATGTGGAGCTCTGCGCTGCGTCATTGATGCCGCGCAGCTGCAGAACAAGCTTCCCCTCAGATGATGCTAGCGCGATTCGCACGGCATCTTTCTCGGGTACCATCAGGGTGACTGTCGATGGTGGTAGACTCGTCGGATCACTTTGGATTCGAGCCGATCGCTCGGTGGAGAGCACCCGGGCGTTTTGCACGATTACCTGAGAGGCCTGCTGCCCGTTAAAGCTACCAAGCCAGTACACATCCACCGCGGAGCCAGGCCGCGCCCACCCTTCTACCGAGGTGATCGGATCGGTCTGAATCGTTACCCCACGGAACCCCACCGGGATTTTTGCGATAATCTCATTGGCCGCCTGTAGATTAGAGATCAAGCCGCGGCTAATCGGAGTATTAGCAGCGATATCACCAGCGGCAAACCTGCCCTCAAGCTCTGATACCGATGCGACCGAATTGGGCCCCACCAGATACCGTGGGCTTTTAATCATGTGAAACATGTCGGGGGTGAGGAATTCGCCGTTGCGAATATCTTTAACTGGCACCACCACATTCACCTGCTCCTCTGCAAATGGAATCGGAGTCGGTGCGACCGCCGAGAGCGCAAGCTTCTGTCCAAGTGTTATCTCAAGCCGCTGCTTGGGTGCCTCTTGTTTGGCCTCTGAGAATGAAAACGAAGCTAGCACCACGGCGATGGAGACACCAAACACTAGCGCTCCTAGTAACATCAGGTTACGCGCCACAGTATTTTGAGGGCGAGAATGAAAGCCGCCACTTAGCGTGGAGCGATCATCTTCAGAGAAGCCGCCGCCTAAGCCGTTGATTCCCATGACAAACCTTAAATAAACCAAAACCTTTTCATTCAAGGTTATGGTTGTTCCCCAGTAGGAAGTGACGGCAAAATACAGAAGTTTCTTAAGGTATTGGTGAGTTAATCCCCACCAGTTAGTTAAATATCTGGAATCACTGGATGATTAAAGATTATCTGGTTGCTACCACGGATCGGTGGTGCCCCCTGCCCCCTGATCCCTGGCAATCCCCTTTGAGGCGATGGTTTCACGGGCTTTCACCCCTCCAAAGGCCTGTAGACCAATCGGCCCAAAGTTAGCCAAAAGTGTTGGCATTGAGGTGACAGCTATCTTCACGCGCACTGCATTTGCGATTGTGTACGGCGAATACCGCCAGTTTGGCCAGATGTTTCCATTCATGGGAGGCTCCTGTTCTCCAGTGCGCCAGTTGGCGTTTGTGTTAGCTGCATCGCCGCTGCTACCCCCGCAGCGTACAGGAAAGAAATTCGAAGCTGGCACTCCTGAATCCTGCGCTAGTAGTGCGCAGATGTTCCTCTCGGGGCCGGTTGTTGCAGCTGAAACTTGAAACATCGGCTCAAGGTTTAAAAATGTTGGGGTCTTGTCAGCACCACTGACCTTCTCATAATAAAGCCCACGCTCAATCCTCACCTGTATGAACTGAGGTGATGTGCCAAACTGATGCTCAAGGCAGCTCCAAAACTCAAAGTCTGGTGAGGTAAACCCCGATGGGAAAGGGTCGGCACATGTGCTGCTGGACGTGGGAATAAAGGAGCCATATCTACTGACAAGTGGGGACTTATCTAGGCTCGCCAGCACTGCCTCCTTGGCTCGTCGGAATCCTTTATGTTTTTCGATTCGGTAGGCTGCGGCGTCTTCATTTAGGTTAGCTTTTGGCCCCCCCGACCGCAACCGATCCGCTCCGGCTAGCGCAGTGCCATCGGCGCTGGCTTGTAGCATCCGAAGGAATATCTCTACCCTTCCGATATCCACCACCAGCGCCACCATGAAGATAAAGGTAAGCACCATCGCTATCCCCACGATGTACCCAATGCCGCGTTGGGAATGCCGAGTGATATGGTGTGCTCTCTGGGGCATGGGCTTTAGCATCCTGGCTGATCGAAACTGCAGTTAGGTGAATAGCCCTCCACCTCAAAGCCGATTACTGAACTGGATTGAATCTGATAACTACCGCCAAAGAGGGTGCAGATAAGACACGATGCGGTGAGGTTGCCACGCACCTTAATCACCGGGATGCCGCCCCAGGGGTTGGGCTTAATCTCATCCACTGCCATTGTTATTCCGCGCTGCAGCACATCGGTGGTGGAGTTATAAATTTCAGTCGTGGCTTGGCACGCATACTCCTTCACTACAGTGCAGCAATCAGCCATATTCGTTGGGGCTTGTGGAGGGTCGCACTGCATTGGCCGCTCAGTCATAAGCTGCACCGCAGCGGTTGTTGCCATCTCGCGAGCGACCTGATTGGTGGTGTGTCTTACTCGTAGGTAGCGGTACATATAAAAGCCGCCGTCTAGGACCAGAGCAAGCAGAATAAATACCAGGGGCGCTGCGGCGGCAAACTCCACCAATACTGATCCTTTGGCCCCCCTTCTCGGGCCTACGACTCCCGAGCTTGTGCCTCGGTGATTATACAATCTGGTAATCAAAGCTATGAATCGCATCCCTGTCTAAATCCATTGGCATCTACAGTCTCCTTCCATGGGTTTAGCGGCAGTGTGATAGTTATACTAGGCTGCGCTAACCCCGTTACTGCACAGATGGTGCATGATAGGCCGCTTTGCCGCCGCACGGTGACGGAGACAAACTTTAAAAGGTCGCTGACTCCTCCGACGGGGTCGTCTCCTGTCTTACTGTTTGACCACATAGGGCCAGGCTCGTACGAGACAATGCTACGGGCCACCTCAAACTGTGCTGGATTGAACCCGGCTGTTTGCAGGTACAGGCAGGCCGATCCAGCGGGCGTATCCTTGATCGCTCCGGGTTGAGTGTCTGGTGGAGTCACCGCAATATTGCAGGCCACAGGGGTGTTCCAACTAGTGTCACCAGGTGGCAGAACGTCACCTGGGCATTTTTTGTCCCCGGTAGTTCTTGATGCGAGGCTTCGAGCGCCGTGACGGGCCGCCTCTGTGACTACGTTAATCTCGTGGAGCCCCTGGGCAAAATCAAATACCGAGAAGAAGATCAGTACAAAGAAGGAAAAAAACACGGCAGACTCAACCAGCACAGCTCCGCTTTGAGCTCCTAGCTCTGAAGATTTGCTGCCGATATGAATTCTCTTCATCTCTTTTGACTTCCCGTCTGATTATTTTAGACCTGCGTGGCTTGGGCTGGCTACCGTAAGATTACGCGGGGCTTTTCCCCCGGCATTTTGCTTGGGCCTGGGGGCGCTGGAAGCCCTAGACTCATTTGCGCTTCAACGCTAGGATAGGCTTGAAATCGTTACTTTTTTTGTCAAAGACTTAAGCTATGAAGACAGCAGATCTGCGCCGCAAGTTTATTGAGTTTTACGCCGCTCGCGGCCATGCCGCGATTCCCTCAGTGTCGCTGATTCCCGAAAACGACCCCTCTACCCTTTTCACCTCCTCCGGGATGCAGCCGCTGGTGCCGTATCTGCTGGGCCAGACTCACCCCGAGGGCACCCGGCTGGTAAATAGCCAGAAGTCATTCCGGGCGCAGGACATCGAGGAGGTTGGGGACAATCGTCACACCACCTTCTTTGAGATGCTTGGTAACTGGTCACTCGGGGATTATTTCAAGCATGAGCAGCTTCCATGGGTGTTTGAGTTTCTCACCAAAGAGATCGGTCTTGATCCAAGCCGTCTGTATGTATCTGTATTTGAGGGGGAAGGCGCGATTGCAAAAGACACCATCTCAATAGAGATCTGGAAGAATATCTTCAAAACCGTTGGTATGGATGCCAAGGAGGGCGAGCGCATTTTTAGTTATCCTGCGCGCAAGAACTGGTGGTCGCGCTCTGGTGAGCCCCAGAACATGCCCCCAGGTGAGCCAGGCGGGCCAGATTCCGAGATCTTCTTTGAGTATCCGCATGTGCAACACGACCCAGCATTTGGAGAGAAGTGTCACCCCAACTGCGACTGTGGCCGGTATGTTGAGATCGGTAACTCTGTCTTCATGCAGTACCAAAAGCAATCTGATGGATCGCTAAAAGAGCTCGCGCAGAAAAATGTTGATTTCGGCGGCGGGCTTGAGCGGCTCGTGGCTGCCACTGAGGGGCACCAAGATGTTTTCAAGATCGATATCTTTGCTGAGCTGATCGAATTTATCGAGCAAAGCTCGGGGAAAAAATACGAGAGTGACGCGGAGTCTACCCGGGCAATGCGCATAATTGCTGACCATGCGCGTGCCGCCACGATGTTGATGGCCGATGGCGCGATGCCGTCGAATAAGACTCAGGGGTATGTAGTGCGACGGCTTATCCGTCGTGCGATTAGGTTTGCGCGTATCTTGGGGGTAAAAGAGGGTTTTGTGGCGGCTCTAGGAGAGAAGATCCTCCAGATGTACGCCGATTCCTACCCCATCCCAGCGCAGCGTAGACAGGAGGTGCTCTCAGCGCTTGAGGCCGAAGAGAAAAAATTTAACGCCATGATTGGCAAGGGGCTAAAAGAGATTGAGAAGATCCCGGAGCTTACTGGACAAAATGCATTTAAGCTCTTTGAGACCTATGGATTCCCGTGGGAGATGACCGAAGAGATCGCGCGTGAACGTGGACAGAAAATTGATCGCGCTGAGTTTGAGGCGGAGTTTAAACGTCAC
>JBILUF010000198.1:0-5279 GCA_044371155.1 Bdellovibrionota bacterium | reverse complement strand
GGGCATTTTTCACAGGTAAACGCCATCGGCAACGCCGAGCTTATTAAACTAGCGCTCGAATACACTACCCACTCTGACATCACTGATCTGTATGCCGGAGCAGGTAATTTCTCCATTCCACTCGGCACGCTCGGCAGAAACGTCAGCGCCGTGGAGCTTGATTCCACTCTCGTGGCTGCAGGTCGAAAGGTTGCAGAGCTGCGTGGAATCTCAACGGTGAGCTTCGTACAATCAAGCTGCGAGAGCTACGTAAAGCGCAACCAACTGCACCGATCGGTGTTACTCGATCCGCCGCGCAGCGGCGCGCGTGAGGTCGTGAGGCTTTTCGATCCTCGCAAGACAGTTGAGGTGGTGTATGTAAGCTGCAACCTTCCTACTCTGGTACGAGACCTCAAGATACTCAGCGAACGCGGATATGAAGTTGAAAAGACCGTAGTGGTGGATATGTTTCCGCAGACTCATCATGTTGAAACCGTAAGTAGGCTGTTACCGCGGTAAGAAAAGGGTGGTAAACCAGCGGCGATGCGCCCCCCGTGCTCCTCAGATGAGCCAACGCACCAGACGCCCAAAGTCGCTTTGTCAATTTCAGTGTAATCAATAGTTTACGCAAGCTCGTCGCACCTCCTTCGCAGATAGTCGGGGTCTGCCTAGGCTTTTAGAAAAATGTTCTATTAGAATTGGGTTAGCCGCCTATCAGCAAATCAACAGGTTGTTTAACCGATTTAAATTCGAACTGTAGATCTGTTGCATCGCTGAGACGCTTTTCAACACCCTGTGGAAAAGTTGGGGACAAAATTCCTTGTATGCTGCAGATATAATACTGCGAAGCATCATCACGACGTACAGTTTTTGTTGAAACGAAGAGATTCCATGCTAGATAGAGAATCAGAACAGGGAAGCGACACTGCATCGCGCCAGAGAGTGGATGCGGAGCTTCTCGGTGAGTGGCACCTGAGACGGTGCACACCATAACACGGCTCTCCCCAAAGGGGCGGGTCCACCGGGAAGTGAAAATGGCTAACTGGTCGCGGGGAGTCTTAAGGGTCTCCACCAACCAGAGAGCCATCCGGAGGAAGCGATTGTTACCTCCGGGGCGCGCTAAGAGGGTAACCTCTGAAGCGGCGCTAGTGTTCAGTCGACCGTGCGAATCCGAGACGTAAGTTTCGGTTCAGTGCTCGCCCAGGTAACTGACCTTTGTTTGAATTATCGCCCCGCCGGATGACCGGCAGATGGGCGGATAGACGGTAGCAATCCGGTTACTCGTAGCTTCGCAAGAAGCTGCTGTCGGCGGAGAGATCTTCCGACATGATGCAAGGTTAGCTTGCTAGCTTTGCTGAAAGAGATGGTTGAGAGACCATTCGAAGGCCTCGGCTCGTTAGAGTTGGGGGTCTGTGACCCGAGATGAAGGTCTTGGGCACTGGGAGGCGGCGAAAGCCTGCTTTCTATCGGAGCCAGGGGGCATCCCTCCCAATGAGGGTACACCAGAGCCTGGAAACAGGTTCGAATGTCCCAGGGTAGCCCAAATCACAGTCGTTAAGGAAACTTCTCGGCTGAACTAGGGCTCGCAACTCTACGCAAGTAGGGCTCTGCGAAATGAGACGAGCACATCAGAATCGGATTCGGCAGTAACATGTCGACCCCGGAATTGAATAGGTAGCTCGATTTCAGCGACCCATCGTTTATCTGTCCCGAAAGGGTGGCCCATTCAAGGGAAACTGTTCCGGCAACAACTGAGTGCTAGCTCAGTTGCTGCTGAAGGTGAAATGAAGACTCGTCAGCTTTCCACCATGCGCGCGACGTGACCAAAAGTCCGTCGCGTTTTTTTTTGCCGTCTTCGACTGAAACTCATTTGGGCCTCGATTTTGAGAGACGCTGCGGACTCCGATAGCGTCCCGTGTGAGGAACCCAACGGCCACAGCTCTTAATCTATTCACCGCTCTTCGCCTCGATAAATACATCCAATTGCTGTCCGATATACGCGTCGAGGCCATCGGGGGTGAAGGCGTAGAGCACCTGCAGCACTCGGGTATCGACCCGCTCGGTAGTGCCGCCAGTAAGGGATCGCTTTGGAATGATATACGGCTCGACTCGTACAAACCGCAGCTCCGTATTAAGACTACTGTTCCCCTTTATAAACCCCTTGGCGGGAGCCCCGGGGAGAAACCGCCAAGAGTCGTTTTCATCGATATCGACCCGGACATGAAGCTCCCGGGTGTCCCCAAGAATCATTATCGGCGGAGCTCCTGGAATGTTAGTGACTGATTCGCCAACCCGGGTATTTACCTGAAGTACAGTGCCATCGATCGGGGCGTTCACGGTAAGTCTCTCGATATCGGTCGAAATAGCCCCCAGCGCTGCCTCAGCCCCCTTTACACGAGCCTCTGCAATATCGAGGGCGTGGCGTCGCCTCTCGCGTTCATCGCGACTGAGCGCGCGAGGATCGGAGAGGGCGATGGCGAACCGCCATTGCGTTTGAGCCTCGCTACGTTGCGCGATGGCCAGCTCAACTGCTGCGGCTCGCACTCCATGTTCAGCGAGAGCGGCGCGGTCATCAAGGGTAAAGAGGGGATCTCCCTTCCGCACGACGCTACCAGCTTGCACAGCGACCCGTGCGACGATCCCGGCAAGATTACTCCCGATGGCGATGTTCTCAGAGCTTGGCTCAACGAGTCCTGCTCCTGCGATCGTCGAAGGATACGAGGCCTCCGCCGGCTTGGCGATTGAAACAGCAGGGGCAGGGCTCGGCGAGCGGGAGATTATTGCGACGGTTGTCACGAGCACTCCCACGATTGCAAGGGATGGCATAACGAATCCGCGGGGGAGCTTAGGAATATTGGGAAAACCTGATGTGGCGGGGTTCTCTTTAGTGCTCATAATCGTGCAACTCCTGCTCTGTCAAAAATCCTTCGATAACGCCGTCGTTCATCCGCGCAATCGAATCGGCATATCCATAAATTCGAGAATCATGGGTGACGATGAGAAGAGTTGTGCCCTCTTGATGCACAATCTCTCGCAAGACGGCCATCACCTGTCTCCCGGTGTGCGCATCGAGTGCGCTGGTGGGCTCATCGCAAACAATCAGTTGCGGGGAATGGATCAACGCGCGCGCTACCGCAACGCGCTGCTGCTGTCCGCCCGAAAGTTGCGCTGGGTAAGTGTCCGCCCTACCACTCAATCCAACCCGCTCGAGCATCTCTGCGCCGCGCCGAATCGCGACCTGATGCCGCTGCCCCTGAATCATCAGGGGCACACCAACGTTCTCTGCTGCAGTGAGGGTAGGGATAAGATTAAACTGCTGAAAGACAAACCCGATATTTCTTCCACGCCATTGTACCTGAGCATGGTCACTCATCGCCCTCAAATTCTCGCCCAGCACGAAACATTCCCCTTCGTCATATCGCAGAGTCCCAGCGATGACTGAGATGAGGGTGGTCTTGCCGCATCCTGAGGGCCCAACCAACATCAGCATTTCTCCGCGGGGAACCTCGAGATTCACCCCTCGAAGCGCCATCGCGCGACGATCGCCGGAGCCAAATCCCTTCGTCAGTGCTTTACAGCTTATCGCTATCGGGCGTTTTGGCTGTTGTTGTTCCATCTCGATCATCCCCAGCGCTCCATCATCCCTTAAACACAATCGCCGGCTCGACACGGAAGACTCGCATCACACTGAGCAGCCCAGCTGCTAAGCAACAGAGAACAATACTGACTGCGCCAAACACCGGAATATGCCAGGTCATACGAAATGCCAGTCCACCATCGCCAAGAAAGAATCCTCCGGCCCCGGCAAATCCAAGGCCGATTCCGTACCCCACTGCGCCCGCCAGGAAGGCCTGCAGCATAACCATCTGGGCGATCATGAGATTCGTGGCTCCCATCGCTTTGAGCGCGCCGAAATGCCTTACATTATCCAGGATGAAGTTGTAGAGCAGTTGCCCCGAAACGAGCACCCCGATAATAAAGCCCAGCCCAATCGTGATTCCAAAGTTGATCAGAATTCCGGTTTTTTCGAGGGTATACCAGAGAGTCAGCTCCCTGAATCCATCGGCTGTATACGCCATCATCCCAGTAGCATTCCGCACCTGCTCTGCGACCTGCGTAGGGCTCTCCCCCGCTTTTACCTTGGCCAGAACATAGGTGAGCATCTTCCGCTCTTGGGGTGCCATCTGAAGTGCACGTGAAAAGGTGGTATAGACCATCGGCTCCCAGAAAAACTCCTTGGCGCGGCGAAAAATCCCGGCAACTCGAGCCTCGGAATCGTTCATAGAGACCACATCGCCCACCTGCAGCACCCGTGAGGGAGTAACATGGTCGAGTCGGAAACTCCCTTCAAGCTCCGCCTGATCGAGAAAAATAGCTTTATCCTGCCTCAGATCACCGAGCTCCCCTTCCACCATCTCTGGTGGCCCCCCGATTAAAGTCTCGTCGTCGATGCCGATGACTCGCGTTTGCCGCAGGTCCCCATCTGGAAGCCGCATCTTGATGTACCCCTTGAACATCGGAACAGCCCAGGCAACACCATCAACTCCTCGAACGCGGCTGAGAATTGAAAGGCTCATCGGCTTTGAATCTTCTGTGAACTCGACCTGCGGATCCATAATCCACAGATCTATTCCTTGAGTATCGTTCAACCACGCAGTGGTGCGGGTCGAGTATCCGGTAAAAATCGAGGCCTGCTGCGCGATCAGAAACGAGGCGAACGCTAATCCCGCTACCAGCCCGTAGTACTTAAGCTTGTCCCCTATAAGCATCCGGATCGCTATGTACCAGAGCATAAACCTCCAACCACCTATGCCAGAAAACCTTGAATCAACCCAGCGACCATAAGCTCAGTGCGCTTTTCAAGCGGCGCCCAGGTAAGCCAACTTTCGTGCTGCTTTTTGCAGATCTCGAGTGCTACCACCCCATGCACGCTTGCCCAGAAGGTTTGGGCGAGAGCTTCCACATCGCAGTGCTCAGCTTTAAAACGCCCGGTTTCCACAATCTCAGCCAGAGTAATCTGCAATAACGCATAGGCATCTTTGGTCGGGTCGCCCTTGCTCTGAATACTCTCATCATTGGGGGCAACCTCATGCTCCACCATAAACATCAGTCGGTAGTGATGGGGGTTCGTAACGCCAAACTTTATGTATGCTCTCCCGATTGCCTTAAGTCGCTCGATCGGGTCAGCGACATGCATCGCTGACTGAAACTGCCCATTAAACCGGGCGAAATCGGCCGTGCAGATCTCTCGAATCAGCTGCTCCTTGTCCTGAAAGTGCCGGTAGATCGCTGGTGCTGTG
>JBILUF010000197.1:0-5302 GCA_044371155.1 Bdellovibrionota bacterium | reverse complement strand
TGTCAGGCGGAGCCGCTGTGGGTGCAGCGCTCTCGCTCTTTTTTTCGCTCCCTCTTACCATTGCGGGGATACGCTCCTCGGCGGTGTGTGCGTTGTTAGGCGCTATCATTACCACAGGAGTGGTGTGGATTGTTGCGGTACGCAACCGAGCATCAACCCTCACTATTTTACTCAGCGGTGTTGTCTTAAGCTTCATCTTCTCAAGTGTTATCATGCTGCTTCAGTACCTGGGTGATTTTGGTGAGGTGTTTCGAATGACCCACTGGATGCTTGGCTCACTTGAAGTAGTTGGGTTTACCGAAGTCGTGGCGACGCTACCGTGGGTGATCCTTGGGGTGTTGGGGCTCTTGAGCGATCCGCGAGCATTGAATCTTATTACCCTAGGAGAGGAGTTCGCGCAGAGCCGAGGGGTTGCGGTGCAATCGGTGCAGCTGCGGGTGTTACTGTCGGTATCCTGCATTATTGGCGGGGTCGTCAGCGTGTGTGGACCGATTGGGTTTGTGGGGATCGTCGTGCCGTTTCTTGCACGGATGGTTTTCGGATATGATCATCGTACCTTACTCCCGGCAAGTATCCTGCTGGGGGGGAGTTTTTTGGTGCTGTGCGACACCGCGGCCCGTACACTGTTTGCTCCGGCAGAGCTACCGGTGGGAGTCTGCACTGCACTTATCGGCGGGCCGATATTCTTATGGATGGTGCTGCGGCGACCATACGCCGCTGATCGATCCCTGTGATCCTCTGGCTGTGATTTAGTGGAAGACTCAGTGGTCAAGGCGCTTAGCAAAATCATCGCAATACCGCTTCTTAGTTACTGCTTGGTGCTTGCGTATCTTGTGGTGGCGCAGCGCTCTATTATATTTGTGCCAAGCCCTCCTGGTGCAACGACGCCAGCCAACTATGGTCTATCCTATGAGACGGTGGCGATTCCAGTCGGCACAGAAGGCAGCCTCTCAGCATGGTGGATTAAACACGCGGAGATGGAATCTAAGCCAACGGTTGTTTACTGTCATGGGAACGGAGGCACCCTTTCATCCTACGCGTATGTCGCGAGGATATTTTACGACCTGGGCTGGAATGCGTTAATCTTTGACTACCGCGGGTATGGGACGAGCTCAGCACCTCAGGAGCTTTCAGAGGAGAGCGTGTCAAAGGATGCCGACCGCGCTTATCGATGGGTGTTGGAGCGGGTGCCAGAGCAACGAGTCGTTATCTGGGGGCATTCCTTGGGCGGTGCTATAGCCGCACGCCTAGCCTCGCAGCATAGCCCAGCGGGGCTTATTTTGGAGGGTGCCTTCCCTTCCCTGCTTCAAATGGCAAAGGCGCGCTATCCCCTGTTTCCGATCCGAGAGTTTATGCTAAAGGACTCCTTCGACACGGCTCGATATCTTAAGGACCAAACATTTCCGAAGCTCTTTTTGCATGCTGAGCGAGATGAAATTATCCCGTTGTCGCTTGGCGAGGAGCTCTATGCCGCGGCACCACTACCTAAGCAGCAATTGATAATAAAAGGGGTTGGACATAACGACTTTCCGTCAGTGCATGAGCAGTATGACTATACAATTCAGTCAATAGTTGCGGAGTGGATTTCGCTTTCCAGCCCCTCACCTAACGAGAGTAAGTAGGTAGGGTTATGTCAAAAAGTAAAAGCAGCAAGAGAGGGAGTGGTAAGGTGACTACCGCTATATCACCGCGGCGGGTTGTTGCGTTTCGTCGACGAGTATATAGATACTATAGCCGTCACGGCCGCGCCTTTCCTTGGCGTGACACCCGCGATCCGTATGCGATCGTAGTGTCTGAAATCATGCTGCAGCAAACTCAGACTTCCCGAGTGGCGCAGCGCTATGAGGGCTTTCTTCGAAAATTTCCAACCTTTAAATCCTTAGCCAAGGCTTCCATCGCGTCGGTGCTCGCTGAGTGGCAAGGTCTTGGATACAATCGCCGCGCCCTCTATCTTGTTAAGCTCGCGCAGGCCGTGGTGCGGCAGTATCATGGGAAACTGCCGGGCACCATCACGGAGCTGCGGCGGTTGCCAGGTGTAGGAGCGTACACGGCGGGAGCTTTGCTTGCCTTTGTTTATAATAAGCCGTCGGTCTGTATCGAGACAAATATCAGAGCGGTGTTCCTTGAGGAGTTCTTTAAAGGACGTTATGGGGTCCGGGACAGTGATATAGCGACGTTGGTAGAGTTGACCCTTGATCGAAAGAATCCACGGCGCTGGTACTATGCCTTGATGGACTATGGGGTAGCGTGTAAGGAACGGAGTCGTGGAATCAATGCACGCAGCGCGCACTATGTGCGACAGTCCCCTTTCGATGGATCCGTGCGAAAAGTGCGAGGCGAGATAGTGAAGGCTCTCCTGCAAGGAGGAGGCCGAGTCTCTACCGTCGCCCTGAAGCGGATCGTGCGGTGTGATACCACTCGCTTTAGCGATGCAGTGGCTTCGCTTATAAGCGATAAGATTGTTTGCCGAAGGGGTGCTGTGCTCGAAATTACAACGGGTTAGCCAAGGGATCTGGGGGATGGGGTACTGATATCTTCTGTATCTAATCGGCCGCAATGTATGGTGGTACCCAGCTGAAAAATTCTGACTCTAGAGCCATTCTCTGTTGCAGCGCATCCGAGAGCTCGAAAAAATCTGCTGATTTCAGGCCCTTAGCAAGGCCTTGTGCCAGTTCAGTTAAGACACTACCCACCCGCTGTGCGTGGGCATCATGCTGGAAGATTCTGGCCATAACACCTAAAGAGTTCTGAGCAAAGAGTTCTGGGCAATGCAGTTAAGGACCGGTGGACATTGAGCACGCATGAAATCTAAACATTTTTCAAACCAGTGTCCCGGCGCCAACCATGACGTTACAAAGGCGCGAGTTCAGGTAGGAAGGACAATAGGCGACCTCTCGCCAGACCTTGAGGTAAGTTTCCAATTTGAAACCTCACAGCAAAGAGTTGCGCGAGCTAAAGCTCTTCTGGACCTTGTATCAGAGACTGAAAAGTATAATCCAGCCGCACTCTCTCCACAGAATTTAGCTCAGTTTTTCTTCGGGATCGGAAAACTTGCCCGAGCAGATGCCGAAGTTGAGGGGCTAGTAAAAGAGTCCCCCTCTCAAGATATTCTAAAGAGAGCGATGCGAGTAGCGAGTCGACAAAGTGATAGTTTTAAACCGTGTGATATCGCCCAAACACTTCGCGGATTGAGCTTCCTTAACTGCGGCGATTCTCTGGCTGGAAAATTATTGGCGCGAGGGGTGGGGCTAATTCAATCTGTTGACCACTCTGAGTTACTTGCAGATACGGACAGAGCTCAGTTTAGAAGTCAAGATATCACCATGATGCTTGGCGCTCTGCGTAAGATGCCAGAATCTTCAGCAAGAGATGTTGCCACGTTTATCGATGAGTCCGTCGCCTTTATTGAGCGACACATAGAGTCATTTGCTATGCTCGACCGAGCTCGATGTGCCCGGTATCTTCGAGGTGTTGAGCGGTACGATGCCGCGCTTTGGATTATTCGTGAGGCTTCGGCCGACTTTGCCTCTACTCCGTCGAAGTGCCTGGGTATGTTCATAAGCGCGCTGCGTGACCTCGGCCCAGAGAGTAAAAATACTGCGCTGCACCTCATCGATGAGATTGAGGCTCGCCTAGCTGATAACAGCCGAGCAGATTTGCCGATACAGCTTGGTGACGCGGTGCGCGCGCTGGGTCTGCTGGCGCATCTTAAAATCCACCACGAACGATATATCAAAACCTTCTGCGCAAGAGCCCAGACACAGCTAGGGGGTTTCTCCGCGGATGAGCTGCGCGAAACTATCCATAGCCTAGGTACGCTGCGGCGGGGTAGTGAGAGCTTTCTTCAGGTGGTTGGCAATCATATCTCCGCGCGTCTGGAGGAGTTTTCTCCTCTTGAGATAGTCAGTATATGCTGGGGCTTCGCGGCGACCGGGATGAGACACGACAAGATAAGAGCTGCCGCGGCTAAGGAGCTTGATGGGCAGCTTGTTAACCTACGCTCCGACTCAGTTGCCGCCCTAGCCTGGTCGTATGCGCTAGTAGACGACGATTTATCACGAGTAGTGATCGCAGAGTGTGCTGAGGCGGCAAAGGATCGGATCTTCGATCCTCACGACCGTAGAACTCTGCATATTGCAGAGATTGCAGTAGGTCTTAAGGCCCCGGGGCAGTGTGATCCAGAGATAATTAAACATGCCAGCGAAGAGGCCGCAGCGATCGGGATGAATGAGTTCGAGCACGAGGTGTACGATGCTCTTAAAGCCCTTACTGTGCCCGAGTTACAGATACGACCGTTCGAGAGTGTAGAGGGGCTAACTCCAGATTTCGTTCTGACCCTTGGAGATAAACACTTTATCCTCGAGTGCGATGGAGTAAAGTACCACCTAACTCCAGAAGGTAGGTCCAGAGGAAGTGATGTAATTCACGACCGGATCTTTAAGCGAGCTGGATTTGAGGTGATTCATATCCTCGATCGAGAATGGGAGGGCCGCTCACAGTTTGAACAGGTAACACTTCTCCGAATGAGACTAGGTATCTGAGTTTCGGTATAGAGGCTAGACGGAAGCTTTGATTAGAGGTTCCACCCCCTATAGCTCTACCAGCTCAGCGGTATCCGACCCGATGTTTATCCCAAGCTGGTTGGTTTGTTGATCGTCTACTGACTGACCAACAAGAACACCTAAGCGGCTACGGTTAGGATCTCCAAACGAAGAGAGCCCAACCGGTTTTGAGATCGGCTTTTTGGTAACGAGTGTGTTTTCGGTAGAAGATACATCCGCTAGCCCTGGAAGCTTGGGCATAGATGAGAGGTCTAATAGCGAAGAAACCGTCGCTGCTGATTGATTAGCCTGTGCAAAGATCGCCTCCGCCGAGCGCTCTCGAATTTTTCCTGCGGTGAGCTTGGCCTCCAGCTCTGCTTTATCGACATCAAGAATACGTCCCACCGCAATAGAGTTAACTCGGCGGGTAGCATCAATGGCATCATAAGCGACTCCTAGGCGCATTTGAGCGGAGGAGATCGCCCCGAGTTCTTTTAATACCCTTGTCTGCACATTTGAAAGTTGGGTGACCGTGGTCGCTGCGTTAGTTGCATTAGTGAGTGAAAAGGTCGCTATCTGTGTTGTTCTCCTCGTGCCCTGAAATGAGATCTGCGCTGCAACGCTTGTTCCAGTTCCAATGAGGTCTGCTACCCCATCCCCATTGAAATCGGCAAAGGTTCGTGGGGTGCGAAGGCCGGTGGAGATGGTTTGTGCACTGGCGAATGTTCCATCACCTCTACCAAATGCCACCTGCATAGCAC
>JBILUF010000196.1:0-5318 GCA_044371155.1 Bdellovibrionota bacterium | reverse complement strand
GAGAAATCCTGAACGAGCTCCACCAACGCCTTTGCAGGCAGGGCTGCGCCAGATGCTGCTGCAATCCGGAATAAAACAGCCTCGGCTTCAGTTCGTGCCGCATCATCAAGCGCACTCTGCGAGGCATACCGAACTAACTCAGGAATAGAAGGCGCCGCGCTACCACTAATCATTCCCAAGAGCTGCACCGCACACCGTCGTGCAGCACGCTCAGTCGCGGAATCGAGCACCCCCAGAGGGCCGATACTGGGCGGCATTAGTTGGGCTGCATCCAAACGAGCTACACTGGGGTCCTGCCATTTCGTTACCACCTGAGGGAGCGGAGCAGGCTGAAGATCCGCGGAGAGCTTAAGCTGCAGCACATCGATCAAATACTGAACAAACAGAGGATCCCCCTGGGCTGGAAGGCTCTCAAGACTGCTCTTGGCAGCTTCGCAATCATCAAAAACTAGCTGTTTCAACGGTAGCTGCCCCGGCGTCTGCGCCGCAGCGCAAACCACTCCGAACGCCGCATACACGGCGAACCACCAGGAAGTAAACTGAATGAGCGGTCGAATCACCGTAGCCTCTCGAATCTCCACTTGCCACCCCCCGGCAGGAGCAAGCGAAAATTGTGCATCCGTTTCAAGGCCGGACGATAACCAATCGTTATCCAATTTTCTGCGAAATCTCGGACCTGATCATATAGCTGATCCTCACTGGCCTCATCGAGCGCAGTAGTCGCCTCATCTAGATAGACATAGCGTGGACGCGCCAGTATGACCCTCGCAAAGGCCAGCCTCTGCTGTTCTCCAGTGGAGAGAATATTAGTCCAATCAACCGAGGCATCAAAACCACCGACCCTGGTATAGGTGTCCATGAGCCCGACCCGATCGAGCAGTCCCAGCAGCTCCCTGTCTGTAAATCCTCCGCGGGTCTGTCCGTATAAAAGCTGAGCCCGCAGGGTGCCCATCACCATATAGGGGCGCTGCGGTATATACATCGAATCAGTTAAGGCAGGGCGCTCTATCACACCATCACCCGCATGCCAGAGCCCGGCCAGACTGCGCAATATCGAGCTCTTTCCCGTTCCGCTAGCTCCCGTTATGAGGAGACCCTGCCCTGACAGCGAGAAGGATACATTCTCTACCAACTTTTGATCCCGATGGGGGGTAAGGATCGTCACATCCTTAAAGGCGATGTGGGGCGCATCCACTGTGCGAATCCGACTTACCGTCTCCGAAGGCTCCTCAATGTCATCCAAAGCATCCCAGAAAATTCCCAAACGCCGCACCACCGCCGCATAGGCGCTGAGGCTTCCAAAATTGAGCACGATTATAGAGAGAGCATTTAACACCTGCGTAAACGCCAGCGCTGCTTGGGTGACGACACCAAACTCGATCTTCCCGTCGAGATACAGAGGCGAGACTATGATAGTTGGCAGAAGCAGCGTTACGTAGTTGTAGCCGGTGGTGAAGAAGTTCAACAGTCGGTTGCGATTGATGATGTTGAGCATGTTAGAGACAACCGCTTTTAACCGTTGACGCACCCGGGTACCTTCTCTGCGTTCACCTCGGTAGAACGCTACCGATTCAGCGTTGTCGCGCACATTGATAAGCTTATACCGATAATCGGCCTCCTTCTTGAGCTGAGCATAATTGAGGCTAATGAGCGGTCGGCCAAGCAAGAAGGTACAAACCGAGCCAAATGCCGCGTAGGCAATTGCTCCTAGAGTGAGATATATTGAGATCGAAGATAGCACTCCCATGAAAAGGAACAGCGCGATTACGGCCTGGAGGATAATTAAGAAAAGTGAGAGTGAGGTAGCGGTGAAGGTCCGAACATCTTCCTCAATACGTTGGTCTGGATTATCAATCCCCGGATACCACGACAACTTGTAGTAAGCCCGATTCGAAAAATATCGATCAATCAACCGCTGGCTCAGCCATCGTCGCCACATCAGAGCCAGCCGCTCCTCGGTGTAGCGGTAAAAGACCACTATCGGGGTGGCCATAGCGAAGGCCCCTAGGTAAAGATAGAGATTCCATAGGAACTGGTCCCGCTGCCGAAGAGAGAGCGCGGTCATGAAGTCACGCCCAACATAACTCATCAACACATCCATCCCCTTAATGGACAGAGATAGCATGAGCAGTAGCGTAAGCATGCCAAGCGCCTGCGAGCGCTTCTCCCCGACGAAGAACGGGCGCGCAAGCATCAAAAGCCGCTGCCAACTCCGACGGTCAAATTTCGACATCGAGACCTTCCCTATGCAACTTGAAGAGCCTCTAGCGCGACCGTCGTGACTTGGTCTTGGTGGCCTTCGACCCTGTTCTCTTGGGGGTCACCCGCTTCGTTGCAGGCGTTACTTTGCGAGCGGAGCTCTTCTTGGAGGCAGAGGCTCTCTTAGGTGCGACTACCTTACTCTTGCCTTTTGAGGCCTTGCCGCCCACACGCAGGAAGTTCAGAACTTCTTCGGCATGACCTTGGGGTGAGACCTCAGGGAAGGCCTGCACCACCGTCCCGCTCTTATCCAGAACGAAGGTCTGGCGCAAAATACCCATATACTCACGCCCCATGAACTTCTTTTTCCCATAGGCGCCAAATTTTTTAGCGATGGAAAAATCATCATCTGCTAGCAACGTAATCGAGAGATCGTATTTTGCACAGAATTTCTCTTTCGAGCGCACATCGCCACCCGATACACCGACGATATGGGTGCCGAGCTTGCGGAAAGCGGGGGCAAGCTTTGAAAACTCCTGAGCCTCTAGGGTGCACCCGGGCGTGTCATCCTTCGGATAAAAATACAACACGACATAATCGCCGCCGATGTCTTTGAGAGAAAGCTCAGTTCCTGTCTGATCGAGAAGGGCAAACGCTGGTACCTTCGAACCCACTTTTATTGCTGGCATACATGCCTCCTAAGAATACGCTCTGTTACCTCATTAGATGTAGCATTAAATCCGGCTGTCTAAAACCAGCAGATCGTCATGATGGGCGAAGGAACTACTCAAGGTCAGCTTAGGGATGACTGATAGAGCGGCAGAGATACGGTAAAGCGGCTCCCCTGCCCTACCTCAGAAACTACTCTCACCCGTCCGCCGTGGAGCTCGGCGATCCGCTGCACGACAGCCAGGCCGATTCCCAAGCCTTCAGCGTCTGAACCAGCGGACGAGCCGCGCTGAAACATTCCAAAAACTCTTCCCAGCTCATCTGGCGCGATGCCCCGCCCATTGTCCTCAACATACACATCGACTATCTCGCCAGGCCGCTCTGAAAGACCGTCGACTATTCCGATATTAAGACGCACATCAGGGGAATCGTTATACTTCACAGCATTTGTAATGAGATTCATAAACAATCGCCGCAGCAGCTCCTTATTGCCCCAGATTCGCGGCAAAGAGCCTAGACCCACCGAGATACGAGCATCCTCCGCAAAGGGCATATCCTCAAGCACCTCTTCGACCAGTGGCCCGAGCTCAACAACATTGGCTAGACTCCCAGCTGTGCCGAGCTTGGCATACTCGTACATTGACTGCACGATTCGTATCAGCCGCTCGACTGACCCAGCACCGCTGCCCAGCATCTCCCGTGCTCGCGGATCGATCCCAAATCGGTCATCTCCAAGGATAAAATCAAGCTTCATGCTAAGCGCTGCAAGCGGGCCGCGAATATCATGCGCAACTACTGCACAGAACTCATCGAGGCGTTTATTCTTCTCCGCAAGCAGAACATTCGCTTCAACCAACCGAGAGTTGAGATCCCGATTACGCTCCCGGAGTTTTCGATATCGCAAGGCATGTCTAATGGTGGCGCCTAACTGCGGCCGCCACTCGCCTTCCTTAACAAGGCAGCGCTGACACCCATGATTGTACATCTCTGCAATCAGCGCTGGATCTGACGAGGACGACACCACCAAGACTGCAGGCTCAAACTCTGCCAACCGAATCTCATGCAGTAACTCGATAGGATTCGTATCCGAGAGTTTTCCGTCCAGTATGACGACATCGAATTGCTGCTCTGCAATGATACTGCGAAAAGCCGCAAGGGAATCAACGGCTGCTACGACTGCGGAGGGAATCTGCTCTGTAATTGACGTCGAGGTTTCAGCGCAAGAAGGCCACTCCTCATCCACGATTAGGATGCGCTCAGCCGCTGCCGGTGCCTGCGGGCCACCCACGAAAGCTCCTTACGGAAGGTGTTGAAAGCTCAGACTGCGTTCTTAAGATAGTTCTTAAGACGAATCAGCGCTCTGGATCGGATCTGAGATGCTCGAGACTCCGTTACTCCCAGAATCTCCCCGATCTCTTTGAGATTGAGCTCCTCATAGAAATACAAGCTGATTACCAGACGCTCTTTCTCGGGAAGCCGGTCAAGCGCCCGCGCGATCAGCCCTACTTTCTCCCCACCCAGAAGCTTATTGAGAGGATCCTGGCCCTTGCTGGCGAGGATTTCTTCGGCGCGGAAACGCTCCTCGCCATGGCCAAACCCGAGCTCTTCAAATGAGAGCATCACTATACTTCCGACTTCAGAGAGGAGTTTCTGAAGCTCCTCGACCTCGATCCCTAACTCCTCTGCCACCTCTTCATCAGTGGCGGGACGACCAAGCTTTTGCTCTTTTAGCTGGTAGGCATGCTCGATCTGATGAGATTTAAACCGCAGTGAACGTGGCAACCAATCCTGAGAACGAAAGCTGTCAAGAATTGCTCCACGGATACGGAATTGGGCATATGTGGCGAAATTTGTTTCATGCTTGGGGTCGTATTTCTCAAGTGCGTCTACGAGGCCGATGATACCAGAGTTAATCATCTCCTTTATGTCGATGTCTTTGGGAAGTCTACCTGATAGACGATGCACCACTTTTTTTACCAGCGGCAGATAGCTCTTGATGAGATCCTCTCGCTCGTACGAATCGACGTTCTTGTAGGCTGCCATAACGGCTCGTTTAGGTTTCGCCACCGTTCATCTCCTCGTAAGAAGCTATAACCTTTAACACAACCCGACTGATGAAACCGATAACCAATAACGCTATAGTAGCGCGAACGGTGATCGTAAGAAATCGCGCCTCGGCGGACGCTCCTGCAATCAAGATTACAACAAAGGCAAGCAGCGCAATTCCGGCAAAAAGCCGATGAATGAGTGGGTACCGAATCTTTTGTGTGAGCTTGTTATCTGCCATAGTCGCTCACCTCAAGGATCTGCTGAAAGAAAAACTGCAGCCCACCTTTGACTCGCTGCTCTAGGAACCGCTCATCGAGCCGTCGAGCCACCCGCGCATACCCCAGAGCAGCTTGGCTACTCGGAAAGAGCTGCGCTACCGGAGATTGCGCTTGCACCGCCTC
>JBILUF010000195.1:0-5329 GCA_044371155.1 Bdellovibrionota bacterium | reverse complement strand
GGCGCTGCGGGTGTTGAGCTGCTTTGAGCTCGCACCTAGAAATTGGTTCACAAGGCTATTCATGTCCATAATTTTCTCTTGATCTGCGATGGTGGGTATAAGTGTCTGGTTAAGAGGTAAGAATACCTACAATAGTTGCCATCCAGGGAATAAATAAACTGAACGCCTGCCATAGAGGAAGGCTATGCAGTACTTATCGGGGCACCTAGTTCCCCACGAGCTCGTTAAAATCAGCTTGGGCTTTCCGGACATTAGCCGAATAATCGCGAATGCACCCAAGAGCACGCTAGCTCAAAGATCCGCGCCCTTGAGTTGGCAACTTGTTTGCTGCGAGCAAGGAAGAGATGGAATAATCACTGGTTAACAAGCCAAACTTCACAAAAAACTTAATCAACCTCAGCCCGAGTGCCTGATCCAGCTAAAAAGTGGACGAAGCTAAACAAACTGCTTATGAAATCTTGCGGCAAGCTCATTCTCTTATGCCTCCTCCCCTAAAATCGGGGGAGTGTTCGCAGCTTGGCAATCAGGCCTGGTGTTTTCTCGATTCCTTTTACTGTCTTTTGTGTCATATCGGATAGGTTTAGTAACGCTCCTATCCGATACTGACGGGAAGCCCTAGTACGAGTAACTCGGCGTGTAGCAGCGCTGTAATCCGCTTGGCAATTCTTTGCTGCTTGCTACCCGGATACACGACCAACAATGGACCCCAGCCTTAAGGCCAGATAAAAATCGGGGAAATAGTGACTGTCACGACTTTTCTCCCAATGACGAATGTCATGCTTTATTCGGATCCCTACGCATGGACTCATGGCTGAAAGTCCGTTGAGGGTGCCCTTTCAAACCTACGGAGGATATATGTTAAATTGGGCTTTAACGTTTTTGGTTCTAGCTATCGTGGCGGCAGTTCTTGGCTTCGGGGGAATCGCTGCAGAGGCAGCATACATTGCCAAAATTCTCTTTCTCGTTTTTCTGGTGCTTGCTTTGATAAGTTTCGCAACCGGGCGCCGGGTAAAGATCGGATAGCGGGAAGCCTCCTTGAAACGGCTGGGCGCAGGGGTTCCGCCCTTCAAGAACCTGCGAGACGGGTCCCGCAGTCTACGGCACCGCCCCGGGCTCATAATATCAATAGCACCTTACTCACACGCGAATGTTCCGTCTAAAGCGGCAGGGAGCTCCTACGCCCCTGCTTTAGCCATGAAAACTTGGGTCACTAAACCACGGAAGTCACTATTTTTACTCATCTCTTTGTGAATTTTAATGAGTAATGCTAGGTTCCCCAGCGAAACGCTTTTTCCTCTTATGGAGTGTTCCCTCATGACCGTTCAAGAGCGCGACCTTATCGTTTTAGGTTCCGGCCCAGGTGGGTATGTTGCAGCAATCCGAGCCTCGCAGCTTGGTCGCAAAGTCTCGGTGATTGAACGTGAGTCACTAGGCGGTGTCTGTCTGAACTGGGGCTGTATTCCCACTAAGGCGCTGCTGCGTTCCGCACAGCTATTCCACGATATGGGACGTGCCAAAGAGTTTGGCCTCGATGCTGGAGCACCAAAGGTTGACTTCAACCGAGTGATGGAGCGCTCCCGCGAAGTCGCTGGCAAACTAAGCCAAGGGGTCAACGGCCTCATGCGCAAAAACAAAGTCGAAGTCATCATGGGTAACGGCACCTTCGAGGGTCCGCACAAGATTGCTGTCAAAGATAGCGCCGGAAAGACCACTATTTACACCTATAAAGATGTCATCATCGCCACCGGTGCCAGGGCGCGCCCCTTCCCCGGCGTTGAAGCCGACGGTGAAGTGATTCACAACTACCGCTCGATGCTTTCTAACCGCAGGCAGCCAGCCAAGCTCTTGGTGATTGGTTCTGGGGCAATCGGAATTGAGTTTGCCTACTTCATGAGCTCCCTAGGAAGTCAGGTGACTGTGGTTGAGATGATGGATCAGATCCTGCCGGTGGAAGACACCGAGATCGCCCAAGGACTGCAGAAGATCCTGGCCAAAAACGGGATGACCTTTCACCTATCCTCAACAGTTGAGAACCTAAAGCGCTCAGGCAAAGGAGCCACCGCCACGATTAAGACCAAAGAGGGTGCCGTGGAGTGGAGTGGTGACATGGTGCTTACCGCTATCGGTATCGTGCCAAACACCGAGAACATCGGCCTTGAAAAGGTCGGTATCAAGATGGAGAAGGGCTTTATCAAAGCTGATTCATTCCTGCGCACCTCGGTGCCGCACCACTATGCAATCGGTGATGTCATTGGTGCCCCAGCTCTTGCCCACAAGGCCAGCCACGAGGCGATCGTTGCCGCAGAGGCTGCCGCTGGGAAAGCGTTGCACCCGATGCGGTATGACAACATCCCAGGCTGCACCTACTGCCAGCCACAGGTGGCATCTGTCGGGCTCACCGAGCGCGCTGCTAAGGAAAAGGGACTTAAATATAAAGTCGGCAAGATGCCCTTTAGCGCTATCGGTAAAGCAATTGCCATCGGCGAGCCAGAGGGAATGATCAAAGTAATCATCGACCAGGAGGTGGGCGAGGTGTTGGGAGTGCATATCCTACACTCTGAGGCCACTGAGCTCATTAGCGAGGCCGCTATCATCCGCTCGCATGAAGGAATTGCTGCGAGTGTGCTTGAGACCATCCACCCCCACCCCACCCTGGCAGAGTCCATGGGCGAGGTGATGGCGCTGGCACTCGGCAGACCAGTTAACTTTTAATGGCTGAGCCCACGACAGCACTTAAGCCGACACAGCTTCGGGTCAGACACCTCGGGGTGTGCTCGTACGCTGACACGTGGGCGCTCCAAAAAAATCTTCAGCGCGCTCTTATCGACGGGCACGGCGAGGACACCCTACTTCTGTGCGAGCATCCGGCTGTTATCACCACCGGCACCAGCACTAAGGAGGAGAGCCTGCGCTCCACTCCTGATGTGCTGGCCCAAAGTGGGATCGAATTTTTTGACATTGAGCGCGGCGGGGATATTACCTTCCACGGCCCCGGACAGTTGGTGGGATATCCGATTATTAACCTTACGAACAAACGTCGTGATGTTCACTGGTATATGCGTGGAATTGAGGAGGCCTTGATTCGCTCTTTGGCGCATTTCGGGCTACACTCAGAGCGTATCCCGGGTCGCACCGGGGTGTGGACCCAAGGGGTTGATTCGACGCAACAAACGCCCGCGCGCAAGATTGCATCTATCGGGGTGCGGATATCGCGCTGGGTGACGATGCATGGATTTGCCCTAAACGTGCTTGACCAGAGTGTTGGATTCTCGCACATACTCCCCTGCGGTTTTAGCGACATCGTCGTGGCCTCAATGGAGCAGGAGCGAGCGTTGCAAGGGACAGCGCACACCGAACGGTTTAGTGTGGCTGAAGTCACCCCGGTGGTAGTATCAAACTTCTGTGAGGTTTTTGGATTTATACCTATCTCCCCTGCCCCCTCTGATGAGGGCAAGCGCGGGAACTAGTAACCTGACCGTAACCTGAAAGAGGACTCTAGTATATGGCAAGACCAGGTAGTTTCAGCTCATCGACTTCTACTGCACAGGCTCAGCGCGCCAAGACAAACGGCGCCCATCGAAACGGCGCAAAAGCTAGTGAAGCCAAGAAAGGCGGCGCAGCTACGGTTGGAAAAGAACAGCTCCTCAACGCCTTTAAAGAGATGACTCGCGCGCGCCTGAATGATGAAAAGGCGATCGTGCTCTACAAACAAAATAAGTGCCACTTTCAGATCGGGTGCGCCGGGCATGAGGCGGTACAGGTGGCAGCAGCCGATTGCTCCCGCGTCGGCACCGATTGGTTCTATCCTTACTACCGTGACATGGCGCTGTGTGCGGGTCTTGGCATGACCTCGCGCGAGCTGATGCTCAACGCGATGAACAAGCTTGATGATCCAAACTCGCACGGTCGTCAGATGCCGATGCACTACGGCAGCAAGGCCCTCCAGATCGTCAATCAAAGCTCCCCCACCGGGACTCAGTTTTTGCAAGCCGTAGGCTGCGCCCTGGCGATGAAGCTGCGTGGCTCAGATGGCGTGGTGTATGTATCCGCTGGTGAAGGTACCTGCTCACAAGGGGATTTCCATGAGGCGCTTAACTGGGCCTCGCGCGAAAAGCTCCCAGTCATCTTCATGATTGAAAACAACAAGTACGCCATCTCGGTGCATATCTCAGAGCAGATCGCAGGGCAAAGCGTGTACGGGATGGTGGCTGGATACGCCAACCTCGACCGCTACGATATTGACGGCACTGATTACCTAAAATCGTACGAGGTATACTCGAAAGCCTACGAGCGCGCTCGGCGTGGTGACGGCCCAACGCTGATTGAGGCACATGTGCCAAGGCTCCAGAGCCACTCAATTTCAGATAACCACCTCAAATACCGCAGCGCAGAGGATATCGCCAAGGAGCAGGAGCGTTGCCCGATTCGCAAACTGCGCGCCCTGCTGGTGCAGCGTAAATACACCACCGACAAGGAGCTTGATACCCTTACGGCTGCGATCAAAAAAGAGATCGACGAGGCAGCCGAGTGGGCCGAGACCCAGCCTGAGCCGCAGGTGTCGGATGCTCTTACCTTTAACTACGTCGATGAGACCCCATGGGTAGGGATCAGCGAAGTCGAGCCCACCGGGCCCGAAACCTATCTGGTAGATGCCCTCAACCATGCACTGGATGAGGAGATGCAGCGTACCCCTGAGATGTGCATCTTTGGTCAGGACGTAGCGCACGGTAAAGGCGGAGTGTTTACCGTCACCACGGGGCTCACCGCCAAACACGGCAAGAATCGGGTCTTTAATGCACCGCTCGCTGAAAGCTCCATCGTAGGTGTTGCCATCGGTATGGCCTCAGTCGGGATGCGGCCGGTGGCCGAGATCCAATTCGGCGACTACATCTGGACTGCGATGATGCAGATCCGAAATGAGCTTGCCATGATGTACTACCGATCGGGCGGAGACTTCTCGTGCCCTGCGGTGCTGCGAGTGCCGGTGGGTGGATATATTCACGGCGGCTGCTATCACTCACAGAACATCGAGGCGACCTTTGCCCACTTCCCCGGCCTATACGTCTGCTACCCTTCGAACGCCTCCGATGCCAAAGGGCTTTTAAAGGCAGCGATTCGCGGTAAGGATCCAGTGCTGTTCCTTGAACACAAAGGGCTCTACCGACAGGTGTACGCCAAAGGAAAAGAAGGCGGCATGGATGATCTTATCCCTCTGGGCAAGGCTCGAGTGGCGCGCGAAGGCTCAGACCTTTCAATCATCACCTACGGAGCATTAGTACAAAAGAGCCTCACTGCGGCCCGCGAGCTTGAGAAAGAAGGTGTATCGGTG
>JBILUF010000194.1:0-5348 GCA_044371155.1 Bdellovibrionota bacterium | reverse complement strand
CAAGCTTTACCCGCCTCGCCCTTGTTGGTCTTTTGCTTGTGATGGTCGTCTGTTCGGGATGTAGCTCCACTCTGCCTTTGGGTGAGCCGCAAGAGTACGCCAACTATAGTGTAGGGGTGCTTGTGGGTGGGATAACTCGGGACCCTGTCACTGGAAAGTATGCGGTGCTTGCTGACGGCGCGCCGCTTCCGATTGCTAACTTTAACGATGAGCATGAACCCTTAGCTGATACGATTGATGAGGATGACCTAGCGCAGTTAATAGGCGCACAGGCGCACCAGATTGCAGCCTCCGAGGAGCAAAACGAGCAAACACGTAAAAGCGTCTTTGAGAGTCGGCCGCCGCTGGTGCAGTTCTCAGGCTATCGTTCACAGAGACTCTACATCGGGCCACGCCTGGGACAGCCATAGTCCGCTGGCAACCGTCGCTCACTACTAGTTGTCGATACGCAGCAGTGCGTTTAGATCGCAGCCTTGAGTGCATCCGCTTTGTCGGTGCGCTCCCAGCTAAATCCTCCGTCCGGTGTTGGGGTGCGCCCAAAATGACCGTAAGATGCTGTCGGCCGATAGATCGGCTTTAAAAGCGCCAGCGAATCTATGATCCCCTTGGGGGTCAGCGAGAACACCTCACGGACAGCATTGGAGATCGCTTGCTCCGGCTTTGTGGCGGTCCCAAAGGTCTCGACAAGAATTGATACTGGCTCGGCCACGCCAATCGCGTAAGCCAGCTGCACCTCGCATTTCTTGGCGAGTCCAGCGGCGACCACATTCTTTGCAATATAGCGCGCTGCATAGGCCGCAGAGCGATCTACCTTTGAGGGATCTTTCCCAGAGAAAGCCCCACCTCCGTGGCGACTATAGCCGCCGTAGGTGTCCACAATTATTTTTCTTCCGGTGAGTCCGCAGTCGCCGACTGGCCCCCCGATCACGAATCGGCCCGTAGGGTTAATCAGGTAGCGAGTCTCATTGGTTAAATACTGCGCTGGGATCACCTTCTTAACGACTGACTCCACCACGAACTCTTCTAGGTTCCCTAGATCGTAGTCCTCGGCGTGCTGCGTTGACACAACCACTGCCGTGATGGCCTCAGGGGCTCCGTTTTGGTAGCGAACGGAGACCTGCGCCTTAGCATCTGGCTTTAAGAAGTTAGCCTTGCCTGAGCGCCGAATGCGAGAGAGTTCTCGTAGTAGATTATGCGATAGAGTGATGGGCAGTGGCATCAGCTCAGCGGTCTCGTTGCAGGCAAACCCGAACATGATGCCCTGGTCTCCGGCCCCCTGCTCTTTAAACTTACCTTCCCCCTCAGTGACGCCGATACTGATGTCTTGTGACTGCTGGGAAACAAAGGTCAGCACCTGACATGATTTGGCATCAAATCCCAGCGCTGGTTCATCATAGCCGATATCCTTGATAACCTGCCGAGTCAGCGCATCGTAGTCCACCCTGGTGCCGGAGGTGATCTCACCAGCTAGGATGACGATATTGTTCTTGACCAGGGTTTCGCATGCAACGCGGCTTAAGGGGTCGCCCCGCAGGTGCGCATCCAGCACTGCATCACTGATCTGATCCGCTACTTTATCTGGGTGACCTTCGCCGACTGATTCTGATGAGAAGATAAACTCTTGTGACACTACATAACTCCCAAAAATGCTGCTGGAAGGTAACGTAACAAGCAGCGCCACTTGCAAGGCTCTCTTCACAGGGGCTCTGCCGGGTGGCAAGCCATAGATTCTTTGGCGGCCTCTGATAATTCAGAGACTACTACCATCGGGTGAAGAGCCAACGCGTTGGTGTCAGCCCCCAAGGTTACCGAGCTTTGAGGGGGTAGGGGCTAACGACTACTGAAAGGATAGTAAGCTCGCTGGCCCGGGTCAATACAGATTGCATCGCAAAAAAGTTGCGATTACCCAGTTCGCCTGGTGCAGCGTGTGGCCAAGGGCACCCCGGCCGAGACTCGTCCTGGAGGTTAGGCAGGATTTAACAGCCCTTCGTATGCCGGTGACTACCTGTGGTGGCTGGTAATCTTCTCTTTGTGTTTGCTTAACTGCCGGGTAACGTTAGCGATGAGGTTATCAATCGAGGCATACATCGTCTCACTTTCCTCGCTGGCGATGAAGTCAGCTCCATCAGTCCGAAATGAGACCTCGGCGATCTGCCGGTTTTTCTCTACTTTTAGAACCACATGGGCTTCGGTGTCGTGGTGTACAAACTTCTGTAGGCAATGGGCGATTTTCTCGGAGGCGTAGCCACGTAGGGCATCAGTTGGCTCGGTGTTTCGAAAGGCTATCTGAACGTTGACGATTTTGTTATTAGGCATTCTTTTTCTCCCTAGCCGTGTGGCACTAAGCTTGAAGTAAGCTTTACTTGAGGGCCTCTCCCATCAAGGAAACCACACTGTCTTTGATATTGTAGAATAGAGCTAGGAAATTTTGAACTGATTTCAACGAGCATTTTTATCTATAACGGGTTGCAGTAGCCACGGTACTAGAAATGGCTGAGCCCTTTCGGGCGTATTGAGCGGTATAGCGGAGAGAGCCTGATTGTGGCCCCGGTGACCACTGCGTATCCTTATGTCTCGGGAGTGCTGTGGTATTGCCGCAGGGCTATAAGCTAGAGCACATTGACCGCTTTAGGTGATTTCAGGATGAGCGGAGGTAATGGGAATAGGATGAGGATATTTAGAAACGCTGTCTATTTATTGGTTGGTATCGGTATTGGGGTAGGGGCGGAGCGGGTCTTGCGGGGTGAGAGGGCTTCGCTTCAAGCCGACAGTCTTGCAGGTCATGATGAGGCTCAGCCTGCGGCGGTGGGTGCGGCGGCGCAGCGTTGCCTTACTGAGCTATCAAACGCGCGAAACCGGATTGATGAACTTTCAAAGTATTGCTCTGCGGCTACCCCGGCTCCGGTAGCGTCACCTGTCCAAGTAGAAAATGAAGCGCGTGAGGCAGAGACGGTTAAGTCCACGCAGGCCAGTCCTGAGGCGGTATCGTGGCGGGTGTCAGCAATAGAGAAATTCGTGCCCATTACTGAGGAGCAGCGGGAGCGGCTGCAGCGAATGTTTGGTGCTGGAGGGGATGCTGGTACGGAGGGAAGCGAAACCCTTGAGGATATCATCGGAGCAGAGAGCGCGGCCTTTTATCGCCAGCAAGTGCAGTCGGCATTTAAACGTGCACAGGAGGAGTCCGTTGAAAGGGAGGTGGTTTGGATCTCTCGGCAGCTCGGGCTAGGCTCTGCTGATGAGCAGCGAGTGCGGCAGGTATTTACCGCAGTTGAGCAACAGCTTGCCGAGGAGCGACGTTCTCTGCAGGACAAGGCCAGCTCTCCACGGGAGCGGGTGAAGTTAATGATGGATGAGAATCGAAGGCGGAGAGAGCTGCGAAATGAGCAGTTAAAGGCGGTGATGTCGCCAGCGCAGTATGAATCGTTCTTGCAGTCACAGGCTGATTCAACTGAGTCAGATATCGAGATCTTTCATGGGGCTGGATAGCTAGTCGAGAGTGTGAGCGACGGCGCTGCATCTTGGTCGTAATTGCTAGTAGAGCTGATCCGTAGCAAACCAGTCATCAACGTGCGTGCGCTCGAGGCTTTGAATTCACATTCCTCACCCACGATCAATTGCGACCAAGATGGTCGCGGTCCCACGAGCAGTTGATTGCCCCTCATTTCCCTTGGTGGCATGCTGACAGGCAGCTTTGTGACTTGGTTGCTACGGGTCAGCTCTGCGCGCAAATGCGCCCCGTTAACTTAGTAGCCTCAACCCAAGCTGTGGCGCTAGATTCGCCTGCGCCAACACCGCCGCTGCGGCCTGTTGGCGGATCTGGGTGCTAACGAGTCGGGCCGACTCCTGGGCGATATCCACATCCCGAATACGTGACTCGGCAGCTATAAAATTCTCCCGTGCGGTAAGCAGCCCGTTAACAGCTACATTCACCCGGCTCTGCGTGGCACCAAGGCTTGCTTGGATATCAGAGAGATTCTTGGCGGTGCGAGCAAAAAGCCCCAGTGCTTGCAGAGCATCCCCGCGGCTTTGGAGCGAAAACGGCTGTAACGGTGAGATGCCATCGCGGGTGTTGCCGAAAAATACAGAGGTAGTACCGAGGTAATCTCCATCGTAGGTCACTTGCGCATGAACGATGTCTGTAACTCCATCGCCGTTAACGTCACCGATGGTTGTTTTCGGAGCCTGAACTGTGGCCCCGCTGGTTAGGTTGGTACTAGTAGTAGCCCCAAAAGTTCCAGAGGCACTGCCTTGGCGAATCAAAATCTGACTCTCACCAAATGAGCTGATGGAGGTGGCAGTAATTAAATCCAGATTGCCATCTCCCGTCAGATCCGAAAGCTCGATATCATGCAGCGAGTAGAAAAAATCCATTAGAGATGATGCTGTATAGGTTGTAGCTCCACTGAATCCACCTCTACCATCTCCTAGCCGCACCGTCGCTGAACTGATTTGAGAGCCAGCGGTTCCACCAGTTACGATATCTAGGTTGCCATCGGCATTGATGTCACCCATCGCGAGTGACGACGAGCCCGACGCATCGGCGCTAAAGGATGTGGCGGAGCCAAAGATGCCGGCGCCGGTACCGAGTCTTACAGTGAAGGCCCCACCTCCACCGTTTCCGGCAGTGATAAGGTCTAGTCGGCCGTCGTTATTGAGGTCTGCAAGCTTAACCGCCCGTGACGCTACGCTCTCGGCGGCATATGAGAGGGCCGTTCTAAAGGTTCCATCACCAGCTCCAAGGCGCACCGTGGCTCTACCGGCGCCGCTGGCAGAGCCGGCGGTCACTAAGTCGAGCACTCCATCGCCACTGATATCACCGAGCGTAATAGAGGCGGAATAGCTCGACTCTGTGGTGTAGCTAGCTGAGACATTAAAGGATGCAGCGCCGTTATTAAGCAGCACCATCGCCCGACCACCGCTACTACTTCCCCCTACCGCAATGTCGAGGGCTCCGTCACCATTTAAATCGCCCAGAGCGATGGAGCTCCCGAAGATTTCAGTTGTAAGAGAGGCGCTGGTTGAAAACCTCCCAGTGCCGTCTCCTATCCGGATTGAGAGGGTGTTTTGGTAGTATGAGTCTACTCCCACCGTTACCATATCGAGGACCCCATCCCCGTTGAGGTCCCCAAGCGCCACATCGTTGGTGCTCCAGCTATCTGAGGTAAAGGATCGGGCCAGGGCAACAGTTCCAGTTCCTAGCTTCCCTCCAACGCTGCTACTTATCGAGCCATCGCGGCCATACCCCAGCTGCAGGGTCAGCCCGTTGCTCATCGAGCCATCAAAGAGCCTCTGCCCGTTAAACTGAGCAGCGCGGGAGATTCTAAAATACTCTTTAGAGAGCGCCTGCG
>JBILUF010000407.1:0-5355 GCA_044371155.1 Bdellovibrionota bacterium | reverse complement strand
TTAACGTCATATCATCTATGCCCCTTGATTTGCCAAAATCTCTAAATGACGATGCTACAGCTAAAGAATTTAATCCAAGACCACCAATTTTGCTCATACTCATAGCAGTTTTTATTGGATTTTGCTTTAGCATAGTACCGTAAACACTTCCCAAAGAACCGCCCATAGATGATCCAGTCATAGCCATCATTACAGAACCTATTCCGGAAGACACTCCATATATAAAACTATTAGCATTTCCAAATCCATTCATTTCATCTTTATTTTGACGAATTAGTGATTTAGATGTATTAGATAATATATTGGCAAAATCTTCTAATGGACCATTTTTGTCTTCTCCATAAGCAATATAATCTACTAAATCATCAGATATTCTTAATAGACTTCCTATGGCAGATGGCATAGAATAAACCCATGAATTTAGTGCACCACGAATAGCACTACCTATATATGTGGAACTAACAGAAGGTAATGAATTTAAAGAGAAAACACGTTGACCATCGGAATCTTCGTTCCATGGCACTCTTTGTAACGCCCAATTTCCACCATATTCAGTAAGTCTATATAAATCACTTGGATTTGGAGCTTCGTTAACCAATGTGCCATCACTATCAATAAAATAATCTTGATTAGCTGCAATAGATTCTGCATAATCATTAGTTCCTCTAAGTTGCGCATACTGATCAACTGTTTGATAAGTTTTACCTACTATTGCATCAACAACAGCAGCTATTCTAATAGAAGCATTTGCGCCAGGCATAAAATTGGGATTATTCAGCAACGATGTTGCATCTATTCGATTTCTTGATTCAAGAGCATTATAAGAATTAACTTGATTATTATGATTTGTTAGATCTTGTTGTCCATTTTTAATAGCAATAGATTCTAATATTTTTTTATCTTCATTAGATATTGGCACAATGGGAGATAACCCCTGAAGCATTTTTTCATAATCTGATACAATGTCTTTTTCTAAATTAGGATTACTATTAGTAATTGAATTTGAAGGATCAAGTATGGTTTCTTGATTAGGTTTATTTACAGCTTGATTTTTATTGTTACCTAAAAAATCTAACGACCCTGTTTGTTCATACTTATTATAAACTTCTTCTATTCTAGCCCATTGTTTAAATAATAGATCCTTACTAACATTAGCGGCATCATAATATATTTTACCAGATAATTCGTCTTGAATCTCAGGACTAAATATTTTATCTTTCCAAGATTCACCATATAAACTTTTTGCAGTATTAATTAATGTGCTACGCTCCATTTGATATTTACCGACTCCAGTGCTACCATATTTTACTCTAGGATCGTCAGGATTAAATTTTTTAGATGCATAAGATTTAGATGAACTTCTCATTTGTGAATTTTGCCATTCTGTCAACTCTCCTAATGTCATTTGATCTATTGGTTTAGGAGGTTTAATACCGGCAGCATTCCCTTTATCTCTAAGATCATATGCTATTCGTTGATAGGATGTGCCATATTTGTCATCCCATGATTCACCAGATATCACATAATCTTTTATTAAGTTCCAATCTAAAATTTCATAATTTGGCATATTTTATATTTTCTATTTAAAGTTTAACAGTTTAATTATTATTTGGAATAAGTTGACTTAGGAACAGTGGATTGATAAAAAGAATTGTATAAATTATTTATTGGAATTTCAGGCGTTATAGTGTTATAAGTATTTCCTTTATCATCCGTTTCAGATATTGCGCCATACATTCTGCGCAAGTCTTCCATATCTAGTTTTTTACCTTTTTTTTCATAATAATATGTCCACATTGGCGTATGCTCTTTAGGCATTACTTTCATTAGGCTATTGCTTAAATTATCTAAATACTTATTTAATTCTGTTGAATTATCTTTTATTTTAGCAAAATCAGCATATTCTTTAACATTACTCTTAAGCTCTTTATATTTTTCATCAGTTATTTTTTTGTCAAGATATAAATTATCAATCACTTTTCTAAAATACCCACCTGAATAATCTATAGTAGGAGCACTAGTTTTAGCACCACTAATCGCATTAGTAAAATCCACATATCCATACGTCGCTTTATTTCCATCTTTTATATATGCGTCTTTAACTTCTGTGTGATATGATCCTCCTATAACCATAGCTGCCAAAACATCATCAGATACACCTATTTTACTATTATTCCAATAATCTCTTTCACCTTGTACCCCAGGGATATTTTGGAAACTAATACCTGGATTTAATTCTATTAATGTGCCACTAGAATTATTTGGTTTATAAATTTTTAGTTGCTTTACAACTTCTTCGCTAAAAAAATCATCTATTTTATAATTATTGGCCTTAAAATATGAATAAAGATCATCATAATCTGCTGGCGCATGAACATTGTAATATATTTTTGATTGTTGATCAGGGGCCATTTCATCATCATATTCTCTAGCTAATGGTATATTAACTCCTAATGACCCTATTAAAGAAATCTTAGTCCCTTTAACTTCGTCATTTAAAGCCGGAGGAACAGGCACAAAACTTGCCTTATCGTACAATATAGATGTATTATTTAATCCGTTAACAATAGTTACATGGTCTTTTATATTACTTGCAGATTGATTCATATAATTTTCAAACACATTTATATTATCACTTTTATCACTTTTATTAGAACTTCCGGTACCACGGCCACCGCCTATTATCTGATCATCTTCAGCTTTATTTGTATTTATTTCTGCGATATTTTTTATTATTGAAGCTAAATTAGAATTAAATCCATTGTCAACTTTTTTAATATAACTTTTTAATTCATCTACTGAATACACTTTAGTACTAGAATTATAATTAACGCCACCACTATCCTGCATCATTTGGTTTATCATTGCGTTTTTTATATTCCTTGCCATATCTTGTGTAAAAAGCGATCCATCGTTTATTGCATCTTGCCAAGCTTGTAAATTCAATTCATTAGTATTTGTTCTGGTAGTTATCCAACTTGATATTTTACTTTTAGTTTCTGAATCAACGTCAGATTTTTCTAAATAAGCAATAACATCATCTGTATTATCAACTGTTCTACTTCCAACAATTTGTAATAAGCCATAAAAAAAATTAATTGCTTTTTTAGGATCTACATTTGATTCAGCAATCAAATTATTCATAGGCTTACCAGCATAGTCAAGGTTAGTAGAATAATTATCTAACAATCCGCTATTAGTAAGCTCTTGTCCCGTGTAGTTTGCTTTAGGAACAATTAAGGTATTAATATTATTAGCTGCGTTAAAAATCGCTTCATACGATATGTTTTGTCCGGTATTATTATTATTTATATTTGTTTGAGCAGTTTTATATTCTTCTTGCCTTGTTATATTCTTATAGTTTTCACTATTAATTTTTTGCAAATCACTTACAAGGTCTAAATATTGAAATGATCCAAAAAAATCTGCACTACGTCCTGCATTTTGAAATTGCTGATAAGTGGATTTAAAATTATTATATGTATCTTCAAAAAGAATTCTAGTTTTATTTATATCATTAGGTAGACCTTTTATGTCTGTGCCAAATTTTAATGCTATTTCATTTGCTTCTGATCTTAATTTTTGATCAAGTTCTCTCTCTTTATCTCTACGTAAATTAATATCATCTAGTAATTTAAAAACAGGAGAATAATCTACACCTTTACTAGGGGCTCCAATAGAAAATATAGATGAAAGTATTGGCATAACTATTTAGGTAAATTTATAGTAAATGGTGGATAATTTCGTTTTGGAGGAATTGTCGGTGGAGAGACGCTAGGGTTAGTTTTAATATCGTTTAAGTATTTTTCGTACTTTATTTGATAATCTCTTAATTCGGCATCATCTTGTGCTTGCATTTTTTGTAATTCTAACTGATATTTTATTACATCTTCTTGTATTGACTGAGATTTACTCATATTACTTAATTCTTGAATACCTATAATAGATTTGTTTAAATCTTGCATGTTTCTATAATTAGCCTCAGTTTTCATTGCATTTGATTTTTGAAGCAAATCTGCATTATACATATTAGTTTTGTTTATAGATTCAGCATTTTGAGCTAAAGCAGCATTATATAATTCTGCGTTTTTAAAATCTGCGGCTTGTTGAGCTTCAGCAACAGTTGCACCAGATTTGGTCAAAATTTCATTTGCCATTTGCTGCGCATTAGTAGCAGTAGCCATATTATCACTTAGCGAACCTGATTTTGTGTATTGCGATGTATTATAATATTGATTAGCCATATCTTTTGCTTGTCTTTGCATAAAATATGGATTAAATTGAGCTTCTCTTGGATTGACTAATTCAACATTTCTTACTTGTTCAGCAGGTCTTAGTCTATTTAAAGAATTAGCACCCAAAGTGTAAGCAGCCATACTAGCCATAGCGTCGTATTTATCTAAACCTTTTTGATCTTTATATGCATCAGGATTAATAATTTTACCAAGAAAAGCCCTATTATTATATGGGTTTTGATTCATGGCCGACATAATACCTGCTCGACTATTTGCTTTATGTTCTGGAATAATTAAATCACCGGCTTGCATTGTATTCCCTTGTTCATCCACATACATATCTCCACCAGCTCTATACACTTGTATTGGATTAGTTTCATGACTATACGCACCATCTGTTTTGTCGCTAGCATAAGGTTTTGCGTTTCCTGCCGCTAAAGCATACGGTATTAATTCTTTAGGAACGATATACTCCTGTCCTGTAAGTTCAGCCACCGAGTTCATTATTCCCCCCTTTTTCATCATTCCTGAATCTCCATAAGCACCTGAATCCATATTAGTGTTCATATTATCAGCAAAATTCATTTGGTTCATTTTCCCCTTTTGTCTTCTTAATGCATTTTCTCTTATCCCGGAAATTGCTAACATTGGAAGCTTGTTTAAACTCATTAAATCACCAATACTATCAAGTTGCATAATATCATTTACTTTACTACTTGCGTTTGTAGACTGAGTTAACTGACCTCCTTTTACATTACCGGCATTTGTAATATTAGCGGCATTAACATTTTTCCCAGTGGCTAAATCTTCTATATTAGTATTTAACCATCCCGCATCTTTAGAACTTCCTAAATTAGGCGTTCCACTTGCTACTTTAGTGGGATCAATACCTAATGGAAGGCTAGTGGAAACACTTGTACCTGCAGTTTTAGTGGCACCAGCTATTGCCGCTGATGTACTTGCGCTTAATGCACCCGTAGCTGCAGCTCCTGTAGCCGGAACTCCTGATGTTGTTACCGCCGCAGCCAATGGAGCAAGAACGGCTCCAATCGCATATTTAGGCGGTTGCATTTTCTTTTTATATAATTTTTTGCTAGATTTCATCGTATGGCTTGTTTAT
>JBILUF010000277.1:0-4051 GCA_044371155.1 Bdellovibrionota bacterium | reverse complement strand
TGAGGGCAGGAGCCCGAGATCCGACAAGACAAGGCTCTCCCCGGCCCACGGAAGGGCCGGCGACGCGAAGCGTCGGAGGAGCGTGCGAAAGATGGGAGTTGCGGGCCCCATCGAAGCTAGCGACGAGGAGGATTGAGGGCAGGAGCCCGAGATCCGACAAGACAAGGCTCTCCCCGGCCCACGGAAGGGCCGGCGACGCGAAGCGTCGGAGGAGCGTGCGAAAGATGGGAGTTGCGGGCCCCATCGAAGCTAGCGACGAGGAGGATTGAGGGCAGGAGCCCGAGATCCGACAAGACAAAGCTCTCCCCGGCCCACGGAAGGGCCGGCGACGCGAAGCGTCGGAGGAGCGTGCGAAAGATGGGAGTTGCGGGCCCCATCGAAGCTAGCGACGAGGAGGATTGAGGGCAGGAGCCCGAGATCCGACAAGACAAAACTGCGCCGGGAGGGGATCGAACCCCCGACCCGAAGATTAAGAGTCTTCTGCTCTACCAACTGAGCTACCGGCGCACAGAGCCAGCCTTCCCGTTTAGGGGAATGCCGTTTGGAGGCGGTAAAGTACTTGAAAGTCGAGGGCTTTTCAAGCCTACCCCCCTCCCCCATAAAAAAAGCCCTCGGAGCTCGAATATTTCCCGTTGGGACGCGTCTATCCTTACAAGACGGAGCAAATGGCTCATGGAGGTACGGGTGGTATATAGGAATACCCAACACCGTGCCGCTACGACCTTAATGCGCTGACTCCGTCAACACGACGACGACACAGACCAACCTTAGCTGTTAAGACTGACTGAACGAACCCACTCCGGGTGTGGCTCCCCCAAAGGCCCACCCGGAGTTTCTTTTTGAGGGCAGGTTTACGCACCGGGGCTCATCGAGATATCTTTTGCGGGGGCGATTTAGCCTCTCACAAAAAATTCTCACAGGATATCACGATGTCGACCCTCCTCTCCCCGCTCGCTGTTGGCGAACTCAAACTTCCAAATCGCATCATCATGGCGCCTCTTACCCGCTGCCGTGCGGTGGGAGGCTTGCGAGTTCCAAACGATCTCATGGCGAAGTACTACGCCCAACGCGCCAGCGCCGGGATGATACTCACTGAGGCCACCTCGGTGACCGCCGCCGGCGTGGGCTATCCCGACACACCCGGCATCTGGTCTGCAGAGCAAGTAGAAGGCTGGAAAAAAATCACCGCAGCGGTACATGCCGAAGGGGGCAAGATCCTGTTGCAGCTATGGCATGTGGGCCGAGTTTCTCATCCGCATTACCTAAACGGCGCACTCCCCGTGGCCCCCAGTGCTATTGCGCCCGAGGGGCATGTCAGCATCCTGCGCCCCAAGACCGCCTTTGTGACCCCGCGGGCCCTTGAGCTCTCCGAGATTCCCGGCATCGTTGAGGAGTATCGCCTCGGCGCACTTAACGCGAGAGCTGCTGGCTTTGATGGAGTCGAGATTCATGGTGCTAACGGTTATCTCCTTGATCAGTTCCTGCAGGACTCCACCAACAAACGTAGTGATGAGTACGGCGGCTCGATCGAGAATCGCGCACGGTTGATGCTGGAGGTGACCGATGCCGTGATTAGTGTCTGGGGCCCCGGCCGCGTCGGGATGCACCTGGCACCGCGCTGTGATGCGCACTCGATGGGAGACTCTGATCCCCGCGCCACCTTTAGTTATATCGCCTCTGAGCTGGGCAAAAGAAAGATCGCTTTCATCTGCGCCCGCGAGCACCAAGCAGCGGACAGCCTTGGCCCTGTCCTTAGACAAAAGTTCGGCGGAGTCTACATCGCCAACGAGAGTTTTACGCAGCAAACAGCGGAGGCAGTTGTCGCATCCGGTGAGGCTGACGCAGTGGCATTTGGCAGACTCTTTATCGCCAATCCCGATCTACCCAAACGGTTTGCCACTCACAGCGACCTCAATGCCCCTAATCCTGATACCTTTTATGCTTCAGGCCCGGAGGGGTATGTGGATTATCCTGAATCATAGACCCACCAGATAAACCGCCCGGAATTTAGACGCCGCTTGGGCAGCTCGGCCATGATTGCAACTAGCTGTTCCGCGTGACTTTTTATGCCTCGGGGATGGTGATATGAAATCCTCTTTAGGCCAATCGCAGAGCCGCCGATGGACTGCGTATGGCAAATACAACTTTCCAAATCTTTCGACACACATTCAAATTCGTCGCAGCTCTTGTATTTTTTGTGGGCACGGCATCGGCTCAGACCGTGACCGTTAAGGGCTCTCTTAGGGGAGCAAATGGCTACACCCTGGCTTTGTTCAATAAGGACGGCTCATCCCAAACCAGACGACTCACAGCCAGTGGCGCATTTAGCTTTCCCAGGCTGAAACTTAAAAGCCTTAACGGCGCATCTCTGCAGATTATCGGAGCCGATGGCCGATTTTTTGGACCAGTCGTGTTAGGCCGCAAGGGTCTAAAGGCATCCACGACACTGAGCGGCAAAGGCAACTCGGGCGCCGTGCTTGATCTGGGTAGGCTCACCCTCCGAAGCGGCTTTGCATTAGCTGCGAAGACCCTGCGGACATCCATCTATACCGCCCCACGGGTGGCAGCTGATAATACAGGCAAGCCCACTGGCGTAGGGAATCTTGGTGTCGTGCCAACCTCCGTGAACATCGCCTCAAGGCAATCGATTCAACTCGCAGCTCAGAATCAACCCAACCCAGGCGACGACGGAGACCGCGATGGAATCATCAATGCTGTTGACGCTGATGACAACGGCAACGGCATCCTCGACTCTGCCGACCCAGCTTCAGAGGGCACTGACACTCCGTATGTGAGCATCAACTTCGATTTTAGAAAAACCCTTAATGCCTGGGTGCGTGAGGGACTGTCGGACACCGCTATTGACGCAGTGGTATCAGGAGAGAATGTATTCGCCTCGACTTTTTTTATCTCGCTGCCGCAGACAAGCTCGATTGATGGAGGGTACCTCATCTGTGGTGATGGGCTCACCTATTGCCGCCGCAACACCCCACTTGGGGTTTCATCCGGAGTATCAGAGAGCTCAGATGCATACAGAGGTGCGATGAGCTCTCTGCTAAATTCGAGCGGCTATCCGATTCTGGAGCGAATCTCTGTAGGAGGAAGTCCAGCGATTGTACTATCGATGCAGCCACGGGTGGGACGCGATGTATTCCGACCGGGGGACCTGTATCGAGTAGTGCTCACCTCTGGCACCCGCGAAATTTCGTCTCGCACCTTCGCGCTGCCACCGTATTTCGTCTCAGTTCCAGCGCTCAAGGAGTATACTGCCAATGGGACGACCACCACCGTCGATTACGATTCCGTAGGACCCGACTCGGGCAGCATTCCCGGCACTTCACCAGGGGATCCAATCGTGCTTGGCTCTGATGGGCTTCTCTCACTCACATTTTGGCGGCCACAGCGTGAGCCCCTCGGCACCGAAAGCGGATATCAAGATTTTGGAAGACTCAACTACGGCGTGGTACTTAGTAATGCACAAGCAACCTGTGCTGGGTTCTATACCCCAGGCTCCAGCAACCTAGTCGAAGACAGTAATGCCCTTGGCAATGGCGAGAGCCCGCTTGCACAGGAAGGGGCAAACCTCACTCCACTAGTCGATCAGGTAACAGATCGCGCTGCGAATGTCTCCAACACTCTCTCATTCACGGTCGACCTTAAGAGCTGCCTAGCGCGCTCAGGCGGCACCCCTGGCACCTATACGGCAACTCTCACTGCTGCTGGATCACAGCTCACAGGAGGGAAGAACTCAGCCAATCAGTCCTTCTATGTGACAGTGCCGTAGGATTGGTCGCCACTGCCGGGCAAAGCCTCCAGATTATCCCCACTGGTGGGATTTGCTGGCTATCCTTGTGAGGTCTGAGGCTGATTAGCTGAGCCACAGAGGGCTGTGAGCTTTTCAACATCCTCCTTAATCTGCTCAAGCACCGTCTCGGGCTTAACAGATATTACATACCGCCCCAACGAGAGCACCCGCCGAGCAAGCTCAGGCGAAGCAATCCCGGGGAACCTCCGCACCAAGGTGTCCCCGTCCCAGATATCTTCCTGCTCA
>JBILUF010000193.1:0-5478 GCA_044371155.1 Bdellovibrionota bacterium | reverse complement strand
TTCGAGCCGCACATCGCCAACGCGAGTCAGCGAGCGTTGGACTCAAAACCCGGTTAGGGGTTCGATTCCCTTCGACCGTGCCATTCACGACCGTGCAGCGGTCGAGCCATTTATTCGCACAATCAGCCTCCACCGCGCACCAAGTCGCAGCGCGCGTGAGATTAACCTTTTGAGATTAGCTGTCAGCCCGAATGAAGCCTACTAATGTCCACTCGGCTTGGGTGCTGCCATCGCCGAATCCACTGCCATGAGCAGCTCCTGGCGCGACACCGGCTTGGAAAGAGTGAGAGTGGCACCGAACTGTTTTAAAATCCCTAGCGGCTGTCCTACCAGTTCGCCGCTTATGCCAATCACCGGCACCTCTGGAAACTCCCGAGTAAACTGCCCGATGGCATGTGCGCCTACCATCGCTGACTGATCATTATCAGGGGTCCATTCATCAGCATGCACCGCTAGTGGCATCACCAGGTCACAGATCACGAGGTCAAACGCCCCGCGCGCGAGCTCCGCCCGCCCCTCCTCCGGTGAGGACACCGAAAGTACCTCATGCCCTGAATCACTCAGCAGCCCCGAGATAGTATCCCTAAACTCCTCATTGTCATCCACCAACAACAATCGGCCCATATCCACCACCTATTCTTAAAATACAGACGAACCACCACCCGGTATCTTATCTATCGACCAAAAACAGCCGCACGTTGAGCAATGGAGCTAAATAACATGTCCAAATTCTTGAACAATTCACCCCCGCCTTGAGAAAAAACAACGCAGATGTTAGCCACTCTACACGGCAGCAACAACCAACATATTCCGGTAGTTGGGGGCTGACTTGAGCGCGCCACCCTCCCATTTTTTATTTCCGTATAGGACGAGATTCCGATGTTTAAAGTAGCAGTCTTTGGTTCAGGTCATATCGGCGAGGCTATCTGCGCACTGCTCTCTGGCAGTGGGCGGTATGAAGTGCTGCTGTGCGATATCTTGGCCGACCGCGCCCAGAAGATCGCCGCTGGCTGGAAAAACGCTCGGGGCGAAGGACTCAACCTCTCCAACGAGGCCGCCACCACTAAGCTCCTCTCGGGCTGCCACGCTGTCATCAGCGCCCTACCCTTTCACTGCAACCCACGGGTAGCCGAGCTAGCCGTAAAATGCGGAGTGCACTACCTTGACCTCACCGAGGATGTTGAGACCACCAAAAAAGTCGCTGCCCTCGCCCAGGGAGCTAAAAGCGCCCTTATGCCGCAGTGCGGACTAGCACCGGGATTTATCAGCATCGCTGCTTATCACCTTGCCACCTTGGTGGACACCATCGAGTCTCTGAAGCTCCGCGTAGGCGCGCTGCCGATCTTCCCCAGCAACCGCCTCAAATACAATCTCACCTGGTCCACCGAGGGACTGATTAACGAGTATGGCAACCTGTGTGAGGCGATCTACAACGGGCAGCGCCAGCTCTTGATGCCGCTGGAAGGGCTCGAGTCATTCGTTATTGACGGTGAGCTTTTTGAAGCCTTCAACACCTCCGGCGGGCTTGGCACTCTAGCCGAGACCCTTCACGGCAAGGTACGCGACCTCGACTATAAAACGATCAGGTATCAGGGCCACCGCGACCTCATCGCATTCCTGATGCAAGACCTCCGATTCAACACCGACCGCGAAACACTCAAAACCGTCTTTGAACGCAGCATCCCCACCACCCCCCAGGACAAAGTTGTCATTCGCTCCGAAGTGGCTGGGATAAAAGATGGCCTGCTGGTGCAAAAAACCTATGCCAGCACCGTCTACAACACCACGGTCAACAACACACACCTCAGCGCCATCCAGCTCACTACTGCGGCCGGAATATGCGCCCCGCTCGATCTGCTACTGACAGGTTCTCTTAAGGGGCGAACAGGCTTTGTAAAATGTGAAGAGATCCCACTGTTAGATTTCCTGGCCAATGAGTTCGGCAAACTCTACCGGGACGAGAAAGCGCTGAGTGGACTCTAGGAGGCTGCTACTGAGGCTAGCCCTGCAAAACCCCCTTAATGCGTTCCAGCGCCCACTCAAGCTCGGTCTGCGTGATCGTAAGCGGTGGCGCAAAACGTATGGTCTGTTTGCGGGTGTCTTTACAAAGAAGCCCTTCGTGCAGCAATTTTTTGCAAAAGTCCTTTGCTATCCCATGCTCAGGCTTGATATCGACCCCGACCATCAGCCCACGCCCGCGCACGGACTCCACAATGGGGCTTTTGATGGCACGCAGTCTCTCCATCAAAAGCGCTCCAAGCTCTGCAGCACGCTCTTCGGGCCGCTCATCGGCGATAAACCTTAGCACCTCACGCGCGACAGCACAGGCCAATGGATTGCCTCCAAAGGTGCTGCCGTGTGAGCCCGGTGTGAGCACCCCTAAAATCTCAACCGAAGATACCACCGCTGATATCGGCAGAATTCCACCACCAAGCGATTTACCTAAGATAAGCATGTCGGAAGCAACTCCTTCATGGTCACAGGCAAAGCGCTTGCCGGTGCGACACATGCCGGTCTGAATCTCATCAGCAATCATTAGCACTCGATGGCGGCTGCATACCTCACGCAGGTCACGCAGGAACCCATCCGGTGGCATCAAAACTCCGGCCTCGCCCTGAATTGGCTCAAACATTACTGCAACGGTATTTTTGGTGATGCAGCGCTCGATGTCAGCAACATCACCGAAACGTGCGATCACGAACCCCGGAGTAAAAGGACCAAAGTTGCGGCGATTCTCGCCCTCGGTGTTAAAGCTAATGATTGAGATTGTGCGGCCAGCAAAATTATCTGACATACAGATAATCTCGGCCTTATCTTCCTCAACCCCCTTCTTTTCATATCCCCATCGGCGCGCCACTTTCAGCGCCGACTCCACCGCTTCGGCACCTGAGTTCATGGCCAGCACCATCTGCATGCCACAGAACTTCGCCAGCTCCTCACAAAATGGGCCAAACTGATCATTATAAAAGGCGCGACTCGTAAGTGGTAGCTTACGAAGCTGCTGCTCGGCAGCTCGTACGATACGAGGATTGCGATGCCCGAAGTTAAGCGCACTGTATGCTGAGAGCATATCCATGTACCGCTTGCCATCGACATCGGTGACCCATACCCCTTCCCCTTCAGCCAATACCACTGGAAGCGGGGCATAATTATGGGCTCCGTATTGCTCGGTGAGTTCGATATGCTGCGCTGTTAGCGGAGTGTTTTTGTGATCAGCCATGCCAATATTCTAGCAGAACGTTAGACATTTCTGGATGAGGAAACTTGGACTTTTGGCCAAGGCAGTCCGGCAGTCGCCGTAGACACATATAACGCAAATGGCGCTAAAATCACCTGCGCCTGAACCGTCGCGCCTCAAGCGAGGCGCATCAACTTCGCGCAGGGACGTTGGATCGAACCCAGCTTACGATATCAGCAGTAGAGGAACCTGGTTGAAAGATCTCTTTGACCCCAAGCTCTTTGAGTGCTGCGACGTCATTTTTTGGAATAATACCACCGCCGAAAACAAGGATATCAGAGGCATCTGATTTCTTTAAGAGCTCTAAGATCGCTGGGAAAAGGGTCATGTGGGCACCAGAGAGGATACTTAGCCCAATCGCCTGGACATCTTCCTGCAGCGCGCTCTTTACGATCATCTCCGGTGTTTGATGCAGCCCTGTATAGATAACCTCCATACCAGCATCACGCAGCGCACGAGCTACGATCTTTGCCCCACGGTCATGGCCATCCAGTCCAGGCTTTGCAATTAAGACACGGATTGGGGTGGCGACAGTGGTGGGCTCTGATGCGGTCATAGAAAAATGCCTTCGAACGTATCGATTAAATCATACCGGTTAAATCATACCGGGGTCAGTATAGATTCCAAACACCTCGCGGTATAGAGCCGAAACCTCTCCCAGAGTTACCCCCTGCTCCACTCCAGCAATCAGTGATGGCATCACATTGCGATTCTCGGTGCAGGCTTTGCGGATCTCGGCCAGGGCCGCAGCGTGCTTGGCCTTATCACGGCGCTCCTTAAAGCCCCTGATCTCAGCGATCCGATCCTTCTCAAGCTGCTGGGCGATCACCAAGGTGGGGATCTCCTGCTCAACATCGTCAACATATCCGTTAACCCCTACCATGGTGTAGTCCTTGGCATCAAAGCGCTGCTGGAAGCGATACGAGGCCTCCGCGATCTCACGCTGCGGATATCCGATCTCCACTGCGCGCAGGATACCGCCTAGGTCATCAATCTTGCGGATATACTCCAAGGCCTCGGCCTCGATCTCGTTAGTGAGGCGTTCTACGTAGTATGAGCCACCGAGCGGGTCTACTACATTTGTAACCCCGGTTTCCTCCGCGATAATCTGCTGGGTGCGAAGAGCTACTTTTGCAGCCTGTTCAGTGGGCAGCGACAGGGTCTCATCCATGGCATTAGTGTGCAGCGACTGCACACCACCCAACACCGCAGCTAACGCTTGCATCGCTACTCGCGCTACGTTGTTGACCGGCTGCTGGGCTGTGAGGCTCACGCCGGCGGTCTGCGCATGAGTGCGAAGCATCATAGACTTCTCTGAGGTGGCGCCGTAGCGCTCCTTCATGAGGCGCGCCCAGATTCGACGGGCGGCACGGAATTTTGCTATCTCTTCAAAGAAATCGTTATGCACATCGAAGAAAAACGACAGGCGCGGCGCAAACTCGTCTACCTTCATCCCGCGCCCGATACAGTGCTCGACATACCCCAAACCATCGGCCAGGGTGAAGGCAAGTTCCTGCACCGCAGTGGCTCCCGCTTCACGAATATGGTAGCCGCTGATGCTGATCCCGTTAAACTTAGGGGCCTCATTCGAGCAGAACTCGATGATGTCACAGGCAAGCTTCACCGATGGAGCAGGCGGACAGATCCACTCCTTCTGAGCAATAAACTCCTTAAACATGTCGTTTTGGATCGTGCCGCCTAACTTATCAAACGAAATCCCACGCTGCTTCGCCACGGCAAAATACATCGCCATCGCAGGTGTCGCCGTGCAGTTAATCGTCATCGACACCGTTACCTGATCAAGCGGGATCCCTCCAAACAAGACATCCATATCGTTGAGGTAACAAACACTCACCCCTTCCCGTCCTACCTCGCCAAGCGAACGCGCATCATCGGGGTCGTAGCCCATCAGCGATGGCATATCAAACGCAGTCGAAAGACCGGTCTGGCCGTGCTCGAGCAGATACTTAAAGCGCTTATTTGTATCCGATGGGGTACCGTATCCGGCAAACTGCCGCATGGTCCAGAGCCGCCCGCGATACATGGAGGGTTGCACACCACGGGTATATGGATACTCACCGGGGTATCCGAGATCGCGCTTCGGATCAAAGTCGCCAAGTGACTCTGGGGTCACCACCTCTGGCTGCGAACGGAAACTAATCGAATCAAAATTGCCGCGACGCTCTTTTTGCGCTTTGTATTTTTTCTGTCGCCATTCAGCTTCAGAGACAGAGGCATGC
>JBILUF010000191.1:0-5516 GCA_044371155.1 Bdellovibrionota bacterium | reverse complement strand
GCACTCCGCGAATACCCCAGGACGCAACGAAAAGGCCGATGACGAGAATAGCTGTCGTAAGCAGCGCTGCGATGCTCCAGCGCACCAAAGCACGAAACGGATTAAGCTCATGCAGGCGCAGCGCGATGCGCATGAGATCAAACCGCAGCTCGCCAAAACTTAGAAAAAATCGATTTTGTAACAACCCAACTATCATCACCACAGCAGCAAGCACCACCGCGGGCAGCACCAATACCCGGAGTATCATCGGCCACAGATCAACTGTTGGAAGAGCGTCAGACTCCAGTGCCGTCAGTGTACGCTGCCACAGCTCACCCCCCTCTTGTAATGAATGCGCCGTGACTACGCCTACTACCCCTGCCGCAACGGTGGCAGCACAGAGCGCAGCAAGCCTGCTATACGGCAGCTGCCCTTGTGAGCGAAGCTCAGCCATCCGACGCTCTGTTGGCCAATACTGACGGTCGCCGCTCATGGAATGGCTCTGGCTATGAGTGAAAGCGGGGCAAGATGCTCAAACCAAAGTCCAATGATAAGATCTAACCCTGCCCCTACCGCGATAAGCACCACGATATATCGGAGTGCATCTTGTGGAATCGGATACCGTAGCCCCGTTGCTCTAGTCATCCAAACAACACAAGCCTCACTGAGCGATACGATGGAGGAAACAACCAATGCGATCACTCCAGCACATAGCACCACCCGGGATACGATTAGCGAGAGCACTGCCGCGGTTCCTGCGGTGCCACTCACAGCGATCTGCAGTGCAGAGAGCGCAACCCCGCCATTTTGAAGGGCCAGAAAGGTGGCTAATACAGCAGCTAAAAGCTCGAGTTCGCGACCACGCGAGCTTCCCCTCGTGATTAGAGAGCGTAGTAATGACACCGACAACAACGCGGCTGCCGGCACGGCCGACACCAGGGCCACAACCAGCACAACAAGCCCGGCAGTCGGTGGGATAGAAAGGCTACTCATAAAGAGTAGCATCGCTACCAGAGCAATTGCGATGGTAGGCGCCAGGATAGAGACACACGCGGTAGAGAGGACGATCGCTACTAAAGCCCCACTCATCGGAATGCGCGCTCAGCCAACTCCACTACAGAACGGGTCATCAGGGGGAAAAACATGTACAGCACTCCTGCTGCGGCAAGAAGTCGCAGCGCATATCCGATCGCTACATCAGAGATTGCTGTCGAGGTCTGCACAGCCCCCGCCAGCCCGCCAGCAATAGCCACTGCCACCGTTAATGGTAGAATAATCAGGAACAGAGCCCGAAGCCCCTCAAGCAGAACAGCGTATACATCGGCTGGTAGCATGAGCATCCTTACAGGTATGAATTAAGAAGCTTTCCAGAAACCATCCCCCAGCCATCAACGACAACAAAGAGAAGTATCTTAAGTGGCAACGATATAACCTGCTGGGAGATCTGGCTTGCCCCTAGGGCCATCAGTAGATTTGCTACGGCAAGGTCGATTACCACAAAAGGCACTAACAAAAGCACCCCAATTGCAAACGCAGCCGAAAGCTCACTGAGCATGAAGGCGGAGGCAAGCACAGCAAACGGCACAGCTCCCGAGGTAGGGGCGGCAGGCATCCCGACTCCAGATTTAGCGGTGGTCGCCCCATCAGAAGCAGCGACCACCTCGGATGCTGTAGTGGCTCCCTGCGACGGTGCAGCTGCCTGGCCCGCTCCAGCCCGTGCCGATTGCTGTGCACGAAGGGAGATAAGCCGGTCTAAAATCTTCTTATCTGTATGTGCCTCTAGAAATGGCCGATACGTACGCTCGATACCTACCGACCCGGAGCGCAACAGCGCATCGACTCCGCCGGCCGATTCAATCTGGGGAGACATAACAAACGTAGTCAGCCCCACCGAGACGCCGATAATTATCAGGCCAAAAACCGCGTCAGTCAGGCCAAGCCCATACCGCATGATATTGAGCGCGGTAAGGATCTTGATAAAGGAGGTTAGAAACAGCGCCGCAAGCAATGCCCCGGTCGCGCCCAAAAAGAGTTCCATATACGAGAGTGTACGCAGGCTACAGCGGTATCGCTAGAGAGGATCTGAAGCTCTACGGGGGCACAACTCAAAGCAGTAATGGGCAAAAATTCGACCCCCGGAAGACCTCCGGCCCAGGCTATCTATCCAACTACGGCGCAATCATCTGGGACTTTGGTCCAAACCCTTCGAATGCAGGTATGTTGCTGAGACCAAAAGCACACCCCCTGATATCACGAGGGCCCATCCGAAGAGATTCACGGCACCTCCAATCATCTGGTCATACTCTAGCAGGCCCAACATACCCAGGATATTATTCCAGTCGTGTCTTGAGCTGTCGACTGCCCCGAAGAGCGGCAGTACCTTGGCCCTGGCATCGGCTACATATCGGGCGATACCGAAGCAGTTAAGGCCACCCCAACAGAGAAACACTCCCGCGCAGGCCCAATAACGGCGCACACAGCAAAAAAGCGCTGGCCCCAAGGTAAACAGGAGCTGGGTCAATGTACCGCCAAGGACATGTAGAAAAGTGCCGGCCCATATAAAATAAAAATGGCCGGCTTCATGAATCCATAAATTCATGCCGGCGATAAAATGGGCAGACCGAGCCACGCCGCGATACTGGGACAACAGCCCTGTCCCATAAGATGCCGTAACAGCGCTAAGCCAAGCCGCCAAAACAAATCGCGCAAGCCCATAGCGGCACAGGAACTGCTCGGCTTTGCTAAGGTCCGGCCTTACTTTGATGAGCGCCAGTATCATCAGCGTCACGATATAGGCGCCGATAAGGTTCATGTCTATCAGCATGCAGCTATCGCCTCAGTGTGAGCTTCAGCATCACAATACCGAGAGCGCGAAGCGCCCTTCGTAGACACACAGCTGAGCCTCGCCGACCTTTTCGTTATTGATAAGCATCGACACCTTATTGCTCAACGGGAGCGCCGTTTCCAACATAGCCCCAGGCTGAGCGACTTCTTGCAGCATGTTTGAATCAATCGAGATGCTGCCGAGCGAGATCGACAATCGGGTTGCCCCGTCGGGTATGGCATGGATAGGCGCTGGTCCTGGAAGTACCTCAAAGCCTAGCCTGTCGCGAACTGCTCGCAGTCGCGCTCCGAGCCATGGCTTGCCCCTCACACGTAGCGAAACAACATCAGAGACTGGCACCTCAAGATCGACTGACGTTCCAGCCCGCACATAATCGGCGAGCATCGACGGAGGCACCGCTAGCTGGGCAACCTCGATCTGAATATCGGCATTCCCGTCCCCAGCCCGGGTAGATGACTGAACCTGCCGACGCCATAGTCCATCGAGACGATTGAGTAGATTGCGTCCCAATCCAAACCATACCGTAACCGTGCGATTATTGATCTGAAACACAAACCGAACGGCGGCCACGCTGTGCACCGAAAAAGGATCGACCTCCGGCTCGAACTTAACTGTCGAAGTCTCAGATCCACTCCAGCACTGTCCAAGTGATGCCAATAGGCGACGCGCGAGATATTCGAGCACAACACCACGCGCTATCTCACTTGCTCCTGGAGCAATCGCCTCTGCTATGTTTCTGCTTGATATCTCATCAAGTAAAATCGCTACCTGCTCATCATCAATGGTGCCGCTAAAGCCCCGCTGCAAATTGGGTGGCGCGCCGATGTGTGGCTTGGCCTCGACAGCCTTCAACTCAATGGATAAAGAGTGCCCCAACGGGGTCCAGTGCCCCGCAAAACCTGGGAACCACCGCTCCGGTCGACAGCGCAGGAATCCACGTGAGTATGTCACCTCATCAGGGAGGGCGGGATCGAGTACTCGGGCTGGCTCCCAGGCCACCATTCCCTCTCGAGACTCTTTATCCGCAGACTGCATACGAAAAACTCTTCCTTCTTGTGTAGTTATCGACCGGTCGTCTCGAGCTCTTCTAGGGCGATGCGCAACATCGTTCCAAGAAACGGAATCCGTAGCTCGGTATCGGCATCACAGATATCAAGGGCAGCTCTTTTCATGCCAGTGCCGCTAATAGCATCAATCTCCAGGTAGGTATGCGCTTCTCGCCCATCTAGCAGCAGCGCCACCGCGACCAGTGCACGGTTATGAGGGGTCAGCGCGCGAAACCGTTGTGAATCCATCCAATGCCCCTATCCTACATACGCCCGAAACGTCTCTTCTGCATCCGCAATCATTCTGGCAGATCCCTGCGAGCTCGCTCTACGCGGAGAGACCGCGAGAACACCTCCGGCAGATTGGGCTCAACCCCCTCCCGAGTGCGCTGGAATAAACACAGCCAATATCCCACCGCCACAGCAGCTGCCCCAACTAAAAGCAGTGCCACGGAAAACAAAAGCGCTAAGCCGAGATAATCACCGGCTGGCACTCTCCAGAACCACAAAAAATCCACCAGCTGATCTGCAGCCACGAGATGCGAACCAACTGCTGTTGAAGCTGGTTCGGTTGATGCACTGATCGTGATAGAGAGGTTCTCAGGTGGGATGCCTGGGATGGCGCGCTGAACAAGCGCTGCAATCACCTCCCGGTCTACCGCAGGCGCCCCAGCACGAAGCTCAATCACCACCGAGGCACTCGGGGCCTGCCCCTCTTGAACAAAATTAAGACGCACTACGCTGCGCGCCTGCGATACCGCTGCATGGCTCTGCAGCATCTCCTCTATTTGAGAGGCCAGTACGTAGTCAAGGCGCATCGCCTCCATCTGGCGAGAGCTTGGAATTATTCCGTGCGGCGTGAGCAACTCCCGAGCACTCGGACGGGCCTCACTCGGCAAGCCACGTTCATGTAAAAGCGAGGCTGCAGAGGGGTATTGATCAGGATTAATCTGTACCGAGAAGAGCCCTCGGCCTCCGCTCTCCTTATGCGCTATGGCAACAATTCCTTTACTACTCAGCAGAGCCACAATCTCGTTAGCCTGCCGTTGGGTCAGATCCTGTGCCACAGGTGTCTTTCCGCACCCAAGGCACAGGAACACAAACAGAACCAACACGCCCTGACGGCAAGCCCTTCCTAACACTACTGCTCCCCCGGATGCGCAATCAGCGATACCAAGAATTCAACATCTCCAAGCCGTAGCCAATCACCGTGAGTAACTGTTACTACCTCCTCCTCACGACGGTAGGTATCGCTACCCTTGCGACGTACATGCACCCCTCGCTCACTCATAAGGTCCTGTACGAGCAGGCCACCAGATGCACTGACATTCAGCAAGGCATGAGGAGCAGAAATCGTATGGTCGTCGATCACAAGATCGCTTGGCTTCACACTCTTTCTGGAGATAAAGAACTTACCCTCGCGTATCTCAACCGCGGCTCCGTTGGGGTCAGTATAATTCACTAGCCATCCGAACAGCCGCCCTGCCTGTGCCTCTGCCGTTGCAACGCCGGGCTTAAAGGCTGCAGGTGCTGCACCGACTCCCGAGGCCGTAGCGGGCTGAGCTCGCTGCACCGCAGGAGGCTCCATGCGCGCAGGGCGCTGTTGCGAACCTTGCTGCTGTGCGCTCTGATCCGGCCTAGAGTCG
>JBILUF010000192.1:0-5516 GCA_044371155.1 Bdellovibrionota bacterium | reverse complement strand
TGAGGCAGGTGAACTTGCAAGGGCCAAAGAGGTCTTTGCCAAATTGCCTAACGACTCAGTGGCCCAGCGATATATCGAACGGATCATCGGTGAGCTTAAAGGCCCGTTTCAGAAGGAGCAATGGACGGCCGCCTGGTGTTTATCCGAGAAATAGCTGGCCCTACCGGACTTGGTGCAAAATTGATTATAGTCAACACCCATCCGGAGTGGGTTATACTAGAAGAGCATGTACTTACCCCAAGAGACCTCAGAGGAGTTTCGAGCACTTGATGGCCGCATTAAAGGTCTTGTGTCCGAGCTCCTTGCCGCGATCCCAGTGGCACGTACGCGAATCAAACTTCCAGCGGAAAGCAACATCTTTCAAACACCCACTAACAAAGGGAAGTTGTTTCGAATCCAAGATGGAGTCCTCTCCTATACGCTTAATCGGAAGATCCTATTTCACTTTGAGCCGGGCGATCTCGTGGGAATTGAGCAGTTACTCACCGCAACTGACGCAGAGGTACTCTCTGATTTTGCCATTGTCGTAGATGAATATGAGGGAAAAACCCTCCTTGGCAAGATTGGACAGGATCCTAGCCTGTTGAAAAAGTGGAGTGAGCTTCTCACCCTCCATTCAACACTATTCCTTGCCCTCACACGCACTCTCATGAATCCGCCACCGGTGGGGAGCCCTGATATCGTGTCATTTATGCCAGGAGAGGTGATTATAGCTGAGGGCAGCTCTGCGTCGGAAGTACTGGCGCTGGTTGAGGGTGAAGCAGTAGCCATCTCGCAAGGCGTTGAATCGGGCAGGATTCAGGCTGGGCAGTTTTTTGGAGTGCTATCCGCACTCTCGGATACCCCGCGGCAAGCGACAGTGAAAGCGGCAACCGAATGCATGGTGATGCTGCTACCACGGGAGAATTTTCTGCATATCATTGAGAGCAAGCCAGCCACGGTCTTAAAAATGCTTCAGGAGATGGGTGAAGCGTTAGTATCTTCAAGCGGGCCTTCGCTGCAGCTTTCATTCTCGAAATTCTAGAGTCTCCGCTGCTCCAGTTCCTACAGTATGGGATTTCAAAAGTGGCGACCGAAGGTGTAGTACGGTGGAATCATCCGCCATAGTATACCGGCGAATCGTGGTGCGGGAATGCGGTATGCGCCCACGTTTGACTCTCGGCGCTCCTACACCTCCTCTCTTAGATCGAAGTCTAAGGCAACAAATTCCAACGATGCCGCGTATAGTAGGAGACAGAAGGAAGATCTAGGGAATCAAGAGAACCCTTTGGATTGGCCCTCCATAAACGGCGTCCTGCAAGGGTCAACTACACAGGAGTTCGTCGAGTGTAGGCTCGCCTCTACTGCTCGGGCCTGATAAAATCGGAGTCCAAAAAAGTATCGGTGCCTCGCTCCTCCCTAACTAGTCGATAGGGTCATCCGGGATCCTCCTTAGCGAAGGTCCACCTCTACCTGTATCACCTGGGACGCAGATTCCGACGGTGGGAACGGCACCACATCACCGGTGACTACTGCGCCGTTGACCCGCACTGTGGCTACTCCACGCGAACTACCGCGAGGGTTACGCACCTCAATCCTAAAAGTCCCTCTCTGAGAGCGGTAGTTAACTCTATAGCTCTTCCAATCCCGTGGAATACACGGCGCTATTTTGAGCCCCTCAGGAGTGAGCTGAATGCCCAGGATTTGCTCCAGGCCAATCCGGTAGAGCCAGCCAGAGGAGCCTGTATACCAGCTCCACCCCGCACGGCCTGGATGCTGGGGATTAGAATAGACATCTCCGCATAATACATATGGCTCCCCCTGATAGGTTTCAACCTCCGCCTTGGTGCGACCGTGAGTGATAGGATTGAGCATCTGGAATAGTTCAAACGCCTTCGTCCCACGCCCCAGCATCGTAGTGGCCAAGACCACCCAGGTGGCAGCGTGGGTGTATTGAGCCCCATTCTCCCGAAGACCGGGCAGATACCCCTTGATGTATCCGGGATTAAGGTCACCTTTATCGAAGGCAGGGGTGAGCAACAGGATAATACGCGACGCCTCATCAACTAGCTGCGTATAAACCTCAGACATCCCGCATTCGCCGCGTAACCGATCCCCGGCCCCAGAGATAACAGCCCAGCTCTGTGCCAGCGAATCGATGCGACACTCAGTATTCGCGCTACTGCCCAGTGGTGTGCCGTCATCAAAATATGCGCGGCGATACCATTTTCCGTCCCAAGCCTGCTCCTCTACGGCACGACGGATCGATTCATGCGCCTCCTGATAACGAGTTGCTCGCTCGGTATCACCCCTGCTCTTAGCAATACGACTAAACCGTGAAAGCACATCACACAGGAACCAGCCAAGCCACACACTCTCACCGCGGCCATCCTTCCCCACCTCATTCATGCCATCGTTCCAGTCCCCACCACCAATCAGCGGCAGACCATGCGCGCCATAGGCGAGCGCTCTGTCTATGGCCAGAGTGCAATGCTCATAGATCGAGCCCTGGCGTAGCGCCGTGGTCGGGACGAAGTACATATCGGCATGGCCCGGCTCCAGACGCGGCCCTTCAAGAAACCCTGTGGCTTCATCCAATACACGGTTATCGCCAGTCGCTTTGATGTATTCATCAGTGACGTACGGCAACCACAGAAGATCGTCACTAATAGTCGTGCGCACGCCGCGACCAGTGGGTGGATGCCACCAGTGCTGCACATCACCGGCGGTAAACTGTCTGGTAGAGTGCAATAGAATCTGTGCTCGAGTTAGCGCTGGATCGCTATGCAACAGGGCTAGTGAGTCTTGGAGCTGATCCCTAAACCCAATCGCTCCACCACTTTGATAGAAACCACTCCTGCCGTGTATACGACACGATAGAGTCTGGTAGGACAGCCATCCATTTAGGAGCAGGTCAAAGCTTCGCTCAGGTGTCTCCACAGTAACAGCATCGGTATGGGTCTGCCAAAACCTTGCCTGGGTATCGCGGAGTTCGTGTGCAACACGGGGGAATCGCAACCGACCTACCGCCTGCCGTAGCGCGTCTTGGTTGGGAGCCTCACCAAGGAAGAAGTGCAGCTCTTGCTCTTCTCCTGGCTCGATCTTTACCTGCACCTGGATCACTCCACATGAGTTTAACCCTGCTCCGATTTTACGCTCTAACTTGACCTGGCTGCGACCGATAAACGGAGAGATCCCTTTCGGATTCGATGCTCGTTCAAACACTAACGGACAGCTCACATCACGGTGCCTTCCGATAAACTCGAATCGGCTCCCGGTGTATCCTGTAACATCTCGGTCAGATCCGATGTACACCAATCGACCTGCGAACTCATTATTGTAATGATTCACGGCAAACAAGGTCTGAAGGGCAGGATCAAAACTCACAACATGGTGGCGGTAGGCCTCCTCACGCAACACCCCAAGGACCCACTCCACATATAGATAAACCTCGTAGGTAGCAGCCACATCATCACTGAGATTTCGGAGCTTGAGATGCATCACCTTGGCTCGCTCCCCTGGCGCACCGTATACCGTCAGTTGGGAATGGAGTGCTGGGGTCTGGGTCTCAAAGGTGCTCTCACCAAATCCATGGGTCACAAGGTATGTGCCGCCATGTGAGCACGGCTGCGGAGTGGCGCTCCAATATGCACCGGTCGATGCATCACGAATATAGACTACCTCTCCAGATCTGTCGGTGACTGGATCGTTGCTCCACGGAGTTAGCCTATTCTCTCGGCTATTCTCGCTCCAGGTATATCCCGCACCTGACTCGGTGACCAAAAATCCGAAGTCGGCGTTAGCGATAACATTGCTCCACGGCAGAGGAGGACGTCGGCCCTCTTGGATCCGCATGGTATACCCTTTGCCGTTTGCGCCGAATCCACCAATCCCATTGAAGTACTCCAACTTTGCAAGACTGTTGGTTACCACTGCGGGCTCCACATCTATCGTCTTCGGTTGTCTACGGAAGATAGTCTCCGGGCTAGCGAGTGGTTTTGGCACAGGGATCTGGGCTGCTAGGGGGCCCCGTGTCCCCAACACCACTACCCGAGCTGTCGACTCAATGAGCAGCATCTCCTCGGCAGATAGCTGTGAAGCCGTACGCAGGAAGATTCCTGCGGGTTTTTCAATAAACTGCTCCGCTCGGCCCGCTCGCACCATAAACTCAAGCTCGCGCTGGAAGTCTTGGGAGTAGCCACCAGGGTATTCATTCAGAATCACAAGATCAAATGCGACCCCGCGATTACGGAGATACTCATGCGCTAGCAAGAGCTCATGTACCAACCCCGACTGCTCTGGGTCCCCGATACGCGCAAAAACTATCGGCAGATCGCCGGAGATCCCGAAACGCCAGAACCCGGACTGCGTTAGACGATTGCGCGCAATCAGGCTTGGCGCCGCCCGGCTTCCCTCAACATTAAACATGAGCACATTAGCAAGTCTTTGGAAGGTCACCGCATCAGTTGCGCTAAATTGCCCCACACGCAGCTCAACGCTGCTCTGGCTCCAAGCCATCTCAAACGCACGCGATACCGAGAATAGGTTGCTGTGGTAGCGGTTGATGAGCTGCTCGGCCTCGTTACGGGCCTTGGCAAATCCAGTCACAAAGGTGATCACTTGCGTTGCGCGCGGCTCTAGCTCAACTACTGCTCGGAGGCTAAAGACCGGATCAATCACCGCTCCTGTTTGGCCAGCTAGTTTCTGTTTGGATTCAAGTACGATCGGGTTATGTACGGTGCGCCCACGCCCCAGGAATGAGAAGCGCGATGTATCGTACTGCGTTTTGTGCCACACCACATTCATGGAGAGCATGTGAAATAGGTACAACCGCTCATCGCGCACTGAGCGCGGCCGTCGGGCAAAGAGCAGCGCGTCGTAGTCAGCAAGAAACTCTGACTCCACAAACATATTAGAAAAAGCTGGATGCACAACTTCGCCACGAGCACTTCCCAGCACCACCTCACCGTACGAGGTAAGCTCAATCTGTCGTGGTCGCCCCGAGAAATTAGTGACGGTGACACGTCGGATCTCTACATTATCCTCCGGCGAGACGACAATTTCGGTATGTAGCCCGATCTCATGATCGCGGCGCATACACTCAATCTTGTCCGGGGTACAGATTACCTCATATCTCTCTGCCTCAGCACGGGTAGGCTGATAGGTCGTAGACCAAGTCTGGCCTGATCCCAGATCGCGCACAAAGATAAAGCTGCCATATTCGTTACACACCTCATCCTCGCGCCAGCGAGTCAGTGCAATGGTACGGTCAAAGGTGCTAAAGCCTCCTCCGGCATTATCCATCATCACTGAGTAATGCCCGTTGGAGAGCAGATGGGTCCGTGGGAAGTCTGTGTACGGAGTGGTAATGCGTTCAATATCCCAGCCACTCTTGGCTGCCATCTGCTGCTCAACATTAACCTGACTCTGCTCAGCTTGATGCGGTATGAGCGATGTAACATAGCGAGGGAATCGCTCCTGCAGCAGGATCTCTGAGGCCTTGATCAGAGGGTCGGCATGAAAACGCGTTTGAAAGA
>JBILUF010000190.1:0-5541 GCA_044371155.1 Bdellovibrionota bacterium | reverse complement strand
TTTAAATCTATAAATGACCTGCGGAGAGATAGTTCTTCCGCGTGGATACTTTTCGGACCACTGCATAATCGGCTCAAACACATCTTTTTTCTTGGTGAGCTCGGGATAATACCGCGGACTTAAGATTACATACTGTACCCCGTTTGCACGGAGATAATGCTCCATCTTCTCGAGATCCTGCTTTTCCCCGTAGTTTCGCTGCAGAGCGCCCCAGATCTCTGGGGTAGCCAACCCCATAACATCGATGAATTTTCGGGGAGCAAAGTAGGCTAGCCCTCCGATGTCATTGGTTGCCAACACCGCATTAGGATCGATGTTATCTCTTACCCACATCGGCATGTCCCGATATAGACGCTCGGTCGACTCAACGTCCCAGGCCACAAGCCTCACTGCTCGATTCCATGTGCGAGTAGGAGCTAGGAGCATACAGGTCACAGCTACCGCAACGATAAGATAATGCCTGCCATGCCGGATCAAAAAATCTATCCCCAGCCCCGCCATCAGAGCCAGCATCGGAGGAAAGATGACGAAGTAACGATTGGCATGATTCGAGAGGTCTTTGTCCGGCGAGCTCACGCCCATCATGTAGGGAATCACACACAGCGCTGCCAAGACAAGCCAGCCGCGCTTGGTGCCCTCATTGCGAAAGAACCGGGTGAAATACACAGCACCTACTGCAGCCAGTAAGAAGCCCACCATGTTGTGCGAAAACATTGTGGCTCCGATCTCTTGCACCTGTTGCAACGGCACCGTAACTGCCGCTCTCCAGATCGTATCAAAGTCCCCGGTGCGAAGCGCCGAAGAGAACCCCACACCCCGCACCCTAGTCTTGGCGTAATAGGTGGTAGGAAACAATAGTCCAGTGGTGATTCGATTAAAGATAAAATACGGGGCAAGCGCACAGAGTATAATTCCGCTCTGGATAAATCCGCGCCGCACCGCGTCAATAAACTGCTTTCGATCGGTGATATTCCATGTGTGGAAGAACGTATCAAGCAGTGCAAGCGGGATGAGTAAAAAGAGCTCTGGACGGGTCACCGCCGCAAACGCCAAGGCCAAAGGCACTCCATACAGCCGCACCCGCGAGGAAGGGTCAAAGCTATAGTGAAGGTACAACACCAGGGAGAGAGCAAAGATCACCATCGGCAGCTCCATCCCCGAGACCAGCCCCCAAATGACAATCGGATTCATCATCATCACAGCAGCGGAGACAACGCCGATCCACCCTCGCCCTGTGAGTGTGCGAACGGTGGAATAAAATAGGGTGATGGCGCCCAGCATACAGACGATCGAAAGAGCCAGCGTGCCCTGTACGGGATCCGAGAAAAACAGATAGAAAAGGGCTGTGGCGAGAGTCCAGGTGGGGGAAGTGGACACCGATAGCGGTCTGTTCGGCTCAATACCAAATCCAAGCCCTTCCACAAAGTTTCGGGCCACGGCTGCATGAATCCAGGCATCGTCCATCGTAAAGCCGATACTGCCAGCTAGCTTTAGCTGCACTGAGAATATATGGAGGATGATCGCCAAGTATCCGGCAAAAAGCAGCCCGATGTGTAGCCGAGGCGAGGAGAAAAATGGCAACCACCCTGCCCGCCCACGTGGTAGCGAGGCTGTGGCAAGGTCGGAATCAGGCGGCAGGTGATAGGTCCGTTCACCTGATTGAGTTGTAACACCTACGGTCATAACTGCTCCCTTTGATGGCCGCTGCTCGGCCGCCGGGTAAAGATGCCCTTCCAAGGGCAAAAATGTCAACGCAGCGGACTGTTAATCGCGGAAGAGGCCTAAGAGCTCTGCATTTGTCGATCGGGGTTCCCCCTAGCTCTATCTGCGCTTTGCTCAAGCGACGGAGGTGGCATATTCGTTGCAGCTTGAAACCTGGAACGGAATGGAATCATTCACCACCGCACGGATGCGCCCAGTCTAGAAGCGAGGAGCTGATGCGTGTAATCAACGCTTATTCCCAGTCGATTCAACCCGGTCAAGGGGTTAGTGGCCCTGCCCCGATCATCCCCCGCTCAGCGCAAGCCAGCGGCGATGACGAGTTCTCCTCGATGATGGAGGCAATAATTTCCCCTAACGCATCCAATCAGGTGAGCGAAGAGGCACTTTTTGCCGCCCTTACGGTGGAGCGGGTGAAGTCTCTTAAGGGCGCAGAGACTGCTTCTCGGTATCAGGAGCTCCTTAGCTTGACCGAGTCGAATATGATGGAGGGAAGCTATATCCCTCATGAGAATGCTGCACGGATGGCCCTGCGGGATTTCCGCGATGGCGGAAGCCTCTCCAGAGAGGAGGCTGATAAAGTCCACTCAGAGGCGTTTGGTGCGGCACAGCTCGATGACAATGAATCAGCACTGTACGATGATATTGGCGGAGCTGGAGACCCCACCTTTGCAGCGCTTGATAAGGCTGAGGCAATTGCGCTAGCGAAAGTAAAACTTGACCAGTACAGCTCAGGTGAACTCTCCGCCACCCAACGCGCCCTCGATGCTGGATTCTCACAATACGGCGAGCTGCTGGTAAATCCCTACAATAACGGTGGCTCCTCGACCAGCGATCCTAACAGCGCTCCAGCTCCGGAGTCAGGACAGGACGAGACAACTCCCGAGTCACAGTCGTTAAAGCTTGCTCCGGGAGAGCTCATGGGTGCCTTTATCAACGGTGACTCAGCGGGATCTGCGTCGACGCAACTGCTGCTACGAAGCTCTCTTGGGCGCGTCGTAGTGGAGGAAGGGTACGGCTCGGCTATGGACAAAGCCTCATCCTCAAAAGCCACTCTGAGTAAGAGTGCTTAACAGCCAGGCTCTTGAGCTCTCCCCTTGCGCTCTCGGTCGCTCAGCGGGTTCAGCTATCGGCATTCAAACGCGTCAATCGACCTTAGTCAGCAACTCCCTGTACTGACCAGGAAAAGTCCGACTCCATCGCCCCAAATCCCGTCCACCAGCTCCCTTAAAATTCTCATGGCCTAATGTAGGGCCTCCCGTTATACTCGATTTCTATCAACTACCAACAACCGTTTCACGGCGGAGCTGCTCAGTGGTCAAGGTTTTAGCTGCACAGCGCAGCATCCCGTGGCGTTCAAGTGAGGTTTGGGTATGAAGATTTTCACTTTCAGACTCCGTCACTCTCGCAACTCACTAGTGCATGCTACCAACTCTACTGACAACTGTTCTGAGTCTGCACTTAAGAAGCTGGCGCCTTTCACCCCTGGCATATTGGTCGGCTTGCTGACTCTTGCGCTTACCTGCCAAGCTCTGGCTCTGCCTAGAAATGATGTCAACGGGGATGGCTATTCGGATCCCACTCTAATTGCGATTGGCGATGGCGGTGCACTTAACTGGACAAGTATCAGCGGCCCTACAGCGACCCAGCTCAAGCAACAGTCCGGTTTTGGTAAAGTTGGAGACAACATCACCCTTGCCCCTTGGTACACACCAGGTAACGCGAACTATGGTGTAGTCACCCTTCGATCTTCTAAAATTGTCTGGAGAGCACTCACCGCCGAGGGGCAAATTAGCGAGCGACAATTCGGAAAGTCCGGAGATACAGCGCTTTCCGGAGCTGATTTCGATGACAACGGCATTGCAGATGCGGCGCTCATCACCTCAAAGAGTGCTGGACTTACCTGGACTATCTCTCGAAACCTCTTTAAACCCTCTACTCGCACGATTCAGGTGCGGATTCGGGGCCGATTGGTGAACCAAAAGCTTCCGAACGTTGTGAACATTCGATTCGGGGCCAGTGGAGAAACCCCTTTTTTTGCTGATCCTGACGGCAAAGGTGATTGGCTCGGTATTGTTCGCGCAGGAGATAAATCGATCTCATACTTTCAACCGTTCAAACGTCGCACCCGAAATTTCAAGCTGAATGGTTTTGCCGCTGGCGAGCTGGGCGCTCTACCTCTCAAACAGAGCGGTGCACCAGATAAGTTACTCTTTCCGATTCGCGGCGCCGAATCGACAACGTTCTACCTTACAAGCTTCACAGGAAGCTTGATTAGCCAGTTCAGTATCGCTGCAACCGGCGATATTCTGGTGGGAAACTTCACTGACAACGCTCGTCCGCAGGTGGCAGTGCAGTCGACCGACGGGAATTTTATCGTATATACCCCCGAGACGAATACCACAAACTCGGTAGCATACGGCGCCGGAATCGCGGTGGATTCGATAAACATTAATCTCATGAGCACCGTCCCCCCCACTCCTACCCCAACAGGGAGGTCTAGGAATTACGTCAATAATCCAGCGCCATCAGGAGCAAACCTTGCCTCGATATGTACAACTATGAACCCCATGAACCGCACCGTACTGTACAAACCTGGCTCAGGTGGCACGGCGGATTCACGCACCGGCAAACCAGTATTCCTCTGGTATGACTGCAACGACCAAGGGGTGCGAAACCTTTGGGCGCTAGCGTCAAACGGTACGGTCATCAGCCGCTTCGCGTTATTCTCCCCAGTCTGTCCTCTGGTGCGCTTTTATTCAGGATACCCACCAGGGCTAGGAGACTCAGGCCCAAAACTAATTGAGAAAGCTCGAGCAGCATCTGGCTCCCCCTTTGTCTACTTCTACACCCAGAACGGCAAGTGCTGGGGACCGGTGCGGAATGCCAATGGACGCAGCGGCGGGCGGTGACCTCAACTCTCCGAACCGTCCTGAAAAAAAGAGGTGCGAGTGAAATACTCTGAGGAGGTCGGCCGCTTGGCAAATGGCTGCTCAGTAGGACCTTTGTGTGTCAGACGCTCTGAATTATTGGCAAGGGTCCTACCTAACCAACTCAAGACATTGCCGAACTCACCTACAAAGACGCATCGATAGTCTTGCTAAGGCTGCCCTGCTCTGGCTCCCCGTTCATTATTGGGGTAAAACCGGGGCGCAATGTCAGAAGTCCTCAATCATCAACCGCAGTTTCGCATCTCGCGCCTGGCGCGTCTTAGCTCCTTCCATATCGGCTCAGCGATGTGTGATATCCTGGTGAGCAGCGTTTGGAATCGGGTCATGATATCTGATTTTGGACTGCCTAGCTGGCCGGTGAGTCTTCTGCTTGCCATCCGCTACCTTCTAGTTCCCGTTAGCCTCTGGGCTGGTTTTATCTCTGACCGCCACCCACTCTGGGGGCTACATCGCTCCCCATATATATGGCTTGGGCGATCTATGATGGTGATGTCGTTGCCCTGCATTGCCCTTAGCCTCGATTTCTTCACCGGCACTCGAATGCCGCCAATTGGCTGGACACTCGCGGCGATTGGTTTTACAGCGTACGGCTTTGGCGGGCTGTTATCAGGAAGTCCTTTTATTGCGCTGGTGCGCGACAGCACCCCGTATGAAAAGCGCGGAATGGCCATGACGATGGTTGAGACCTTCATGATCGCCTGTTTTCCTCTGGCCGCGATCTTCTTTGGCTCCATGATGGAACATTATTCATCTGAGCGGTTTTGGCTACTTACCTTCATTACAATGTCGGTTGGTGGATTCTTTTGGTTCTTCTCCACCCTTGGAATCGAGCGAACCGTGGCGGGATATCGCGTCACTGACTCCTCCCTCT
>JBILUF010000189.1:0-5566 GCA_044371155.1 Bdellovibrionota bacterium | reverse complement strand
CCGCATAAACGCCCGCTCAGGGTAGCCAGACCCTCAGGGGGTTAGCTGCCTTAGGGTCAGCGCGGGCAATCTGGTGTGGGGGCTTGGCCCGGCTGATTTAAGTGGGGTAGCAAAGGTTCTGTAGCCGGTAACCAGTAAGGCGTTCCCCCAATGGTGCCGCCATCGCTTCGGACAACTGGTGGGAAGGCTGTGTAAGGCTATGAATATTCCACGGATTTCGCGCTACCTTAGATTGATTGGCTGTGTAATAATCTGGCCCATTGGGACCCAAGTCATTGGAATAAACAGATTTTGGGGTTTCTTAACGGGTGAATTCAGTCGGGTCTATGAACGGCGGTAATAAGCAGCATCTGATCGCGATCATCGAGGATGATGAAAGCGTTAGAAAGAGCCTGGTGATGAACCTTGAGCTAGAGGGGTTCCGCGTAGTCACCGCTCCAGATGGAGAGGAGGGGCTCAAGCTGGTTCGCGACAACAAGCCGGACCTAGTGGTGCTTGACGTAATGATGCCCAAGAAAGATGGGCTCCAGACCTGTAAAGAGCTCAGAAACTCAGGCAATTCCACCCCGCTCATACTCCTGACAGCTCGTAGCGCTGAGGTGGATAAGGTGTTGGGTCTTGAGCTGGGCGCTGATGATTATCTGGCTAAGCCGTTTGGCATGGCCGAGCTCATGGCGCGCATTCGAGCACTGCTAAGGCGTTCCGCCGTTACCGATGATGTGGACCGGGTAGAATTCGACGATATATCGATTGATTTCAAGGCCTATCGTGCGGAGCGGGGCTCTGAGCCTGTTGAGCTCTCCGCGCGCGAATACCGACTTTTGAAATACCTTGTGATAAAGCGCGGCAGGGTAGTGACCCGAGATGAGCTTTTGGATGAGGTGTGGGGGTATAATTCCTATCCGACCACCCGTACTGTGGATAATCACATCGCACGGCTTCGTCAGAAGATTGAGGCCAATGTGGACGAGCCCCGGCATATTCTGACCGTGCATGGGGTGGGGTATAAGTTCGTCGCTTAAGATTCGAGCTTGGCTTGCGCCAAGACTGCAACTGGGGCGATCGGCCTTGGGCTGTTCCATAAAAAAAAGCTCAAGCATTTTGCGCTGTGCGCCGCATACATTGATAGGGGTGGTGGATCCTCTTAGGAGGGAGCCCACCGCCTTGAAGATCCGCTTGAATACGAGCGTCAAAATTTTGTCGTTTGATACCGTGTAGTTAGGTTAAAAGCTGACACCTTGTCCCAGATTTGTAAATAAAATGCATCTTTTTTGTCAGTTTCTGAATCAAATCCGAGGAAGTAGTCGGCAGGCTTTGCGGCTTGGTTTTCCGGTATCTGGATTTTGACGGTAGGTTTAGAGGTTAGGTCGGTATGCAGTTCGAGCAGGGCGTTAGATTAGTTGGCCGATTTGTAACGGGGTTGCCAAAGGGCTCCCTAGTAAAGCTTACCCGAAATACAAGGTCAGATATGAACAAGCTCTCCGATTTTCATCTCTTTGTTCTCGAAAAAGGCCAGATGGCCTGCGCCGATCTGCGTAAGTGCTACGGCGATTATTTTGACCGAGAGCTCCCAGCCACCGTGCGTGGAAAATTAGATTCCCACATTGAGGAGTGTCCTCGCTGTCAGGAGTTCACCGCTTCCTATCGTTTCACTGTCGAACTGGCTGCCACCTTAGGCAAAAAGCCGATTCCTACCGATATCCAAAGAAGGCTTCGCGCTACCCTAAATGCACGGCTCGGAATTAGTTTGCCGATTCCAGAGTAGTGTAGGAATCGAAGCTGCGTAGTAACCGAAGCTATAGAGAGCTAGCTCTGTGGATTAGGATCTGGCGCGGAGCAATCGAGTATGGCCGCGGGATCCCCGTTGGCCCTCAAGTCAGTCAGGATCTTCACGTGTTTTTGTCCCACTTCAAGGGGGGAACCTTAGGCTATCTCGCCGTGTTCCCGACCCCGTTGCCTCCGCCTACTGGCGGCCCCCCGACACCACCCGCGGGGATCTCTGGTTCTATGATGACACCTGGAGCTGAAGCGCCCTGGACGTTCAGCTGACTGGCAGTGGAGTTAAAAGTTTCTTGGCTCCCAACGCCCATAGCCTTTACCGCTACTCCAGTCAGAAGGGCAAGGAATGCGATCAGCAACGCATATTCGATCATTGTAGCGCCGCGTTCCTGGGATAGTTTAGCTCTGCTCCGCATTTTAGCCCTCAAATGAAGAAAATATCTCTATTTGGCGTATCGCCGTTTCAGTTTTAAGCAGGCCATGTTTAATGGCGACTCTCGAAAACCTCTTAAGTGTCCCTTGGGGGTGGTGTACCTGTCAAACCAAAATCCTGGCGTGAGGTGATGCTCTGCCTCCTTTGGGGGCGCGTTGATTTGGTCCAAATAAGCCAAGTAGTTAGCCAGGCCAAGAACTTGTGGCCGAATGGTTAATCTAGCGAGCTCTGTCTTAAGGACACCCGAGCTACGGCAAGCATAATAACGAAGGTACAGCGCAAGGCGCAAAGAGATGTAACAGAGGAGGGGGGACGATGAGAGCAAAAGGTGGACAGGCAGTGGCTCAAGCGGTTGATGCAGCGGGATTAAAGCTCCCCAGTACCGGACGACCCGAGACCCCGAAAGTTTCAAAAGAAGAAGCGATGAAAGCTGCGGGCGCATTGCCCTCCGCCATCCAGGGGACGGCTGAGTTGCTTAAGAATGCCATCGATGCCCTCTGCGGCGGCCGCCGAAGATAACGCGCCAGTCCTTTATCGTGGCCATCGCATCAGCCTAGCTGAAGGCTACCGGCTGTATCGCAATGATGGCCCCAGCCGCTAGGCTTGACTGATGCACAGCACACCCAATGTGTGGCAGTCGCCCAGTACTCCACCCAACTGCATCACCTCACTGATACTTCAGGGGGTGGCTTTACAGAGACTAATCCCTACAGAGACTAATACTTACAGAGCCTGATACTTACAGCGCCTGATACTTACAGAGCCTGATACTTACAGAGCCTGATCAAAGAGCGCTGAAACTAGACGACACAGAGCGAGGCGTTACTTGGATTTTTTCTTCCCAGTCGTTGCACCTTTATTGGCGCCAGCTGAGGTAGTTTGGAGCCGGCTCTTGCCGTAGGAACGATTAAAAATCTTTCCGCGACGTGTTCTTTTATCTCCCTTTCCCATACAATTCCTTACTAAACTTGGGGGTTTCTAAGCTGCCCAGCAGCCCCTAGTGGGGCCGGAGCAAGAAGATATATATATGGCAGAGAAAGTCTATCTGGTCGATGGCTCAGGATATATTTTTAGAGCCTTTTACGCCGTGGCCCCGCTCAGTAACCGCGAAGGGTTTCCCACCAACGCTTTGTATGGCTTTGTGCGGATGCTGATGAGGCTCATTAAGGAGGCCTCGGGGGGGCATGTGGTGGTGGTGTTCGATGCCGGCCGCAAGACTTTTCGTAACGAATTATACTCTGAGTATAAGGCCAACCGTTCTGAGTGCCCGCCTGAGCTTTTAAAGCAGATGCCCTATTTCCGTGAGTTGGTGCGCGCGATGGGGTTCCCTGTGCTGGAGCTGCCCGGATATGAGGCCGATGATGTGCTGGGCACCTTGGTAGACCGCTGCGTAAAGGCAGGGTTTGAGACCACGGTGGTAAGCGGCGACAAAGATCTGCTGCAGCTTGTCTCGGACTCCGTCGTGGTGTGGGACACGATGAAGGATAAGGTATACCGCCAGGCTGAGGTGATTGAGAAGTTCGGTGTTCCTCCTAATCAGGTGGTGGAGGTGCTGGGGCTCATCGGGGATGACTCCGACAATATCCCCGGGCTTTCGGGAGTTGGACCCAAGACGGCTGCGCAACTTATTGAAAAGTATGGCTCAGTAGAGGCGGTGCTGGCGGCGAAGGAGGCCATCGCGCAGGACCCAAGTATCAGAAATCGCAAAAAAATAGCCGAGACGATTGAAGTAAACGCGGAGGCCGCGCGTCTAAGCCGCAGGCTTGTTGAGATTGACCGCCGGGCGCCAGTGGTGTTTCCACTAGGGCGCCAGTCGATTGTTGCGGAGTCAGTTATTGCGGAGTCAGTTATTGCGGAGTCAGTTATTGCGGAGTCAGTGATCGTCGAGGGCGGGGGCGCCCAGAGGGCCCGCCCAGTCAAAGCAGCGGTGGGTGCTGCATCAACATGTTCGCAGTCGGGTAATACAGGGACAGTGATGCAGCAAGAGCTCTTTAGCGCAGGTGCTGATAATCCCGCTGAGGCGTCGCCAGAGCCCGCACGCGCGAATGATCTTGCCGCGGCAGCGCCAGAGGCAGCAGAGTCCTTTGTCTCGTTGGATTCGCTCAGTGACGCCGCTCTTTTGGAAGCGATTACCTGGAAAGGGCCGCGCAGTGCAGAGCTGCAGGAGCTAGTGTCCCGCTTTGAGTTCGGATCGTTAGTGGGGGATTTAAGAATCGCTGTGGCCCCAAAGCCCGCTGCCAACCAGAAGTATCACACCATCCTAGCTGCTGATTTCCCGGCCTGGCTTAAACGATTCGAAGCCGTTTCGTCTTTTGCTTTCGACACCGAGACCACCTCGCTTGATCCGTTTAAGGCCAAACTGATCGGTGTTTCGGTATGCTGGTCAGATGAAGAGGCTTTCTACGTTCCGCTTGGCCATGCCGAGCCGCAGTCAGAGAAGCTTATCGCGGGGCAGGTGACAGCGCAGGAATTTTTAGCGCGGGCGCAGCCGATCTTTGCCAACCCCAAGGTTGAAAAGCGCGGACAGAATTTAAAATATGACTTGTCGGTGCTCTCGTTGCATGGGCTTGAGGTGGCGGCTCCGCTATTTGACACGATGATCGCCTCTTATGTGCTAGCCCCCGATCGCGGCAGCCATAACCTCACTGCACTAGCGCAGGAGTTTTTGCATCGTGGTGTTATTGAATACGACGAGGTGACAGACGGTGTCGCGGATTTTTCTAAAGTAGCACTGGAGGCCGCTACCCAGTACGGCTGTCAGGATGCGCACTTTGCCTGGTTGCTTTCCGATATCTTGCGGCAGCAGCTCGATAAGGAAGACTTGCGTTCGGTGTTTGAGCAGATTGAGATGCCGCTTGTGCCGATCCTCTCACGAGTGGAGCGGGTGGGGCTTTGCCTTGATACCGAGCTTTTGCAGGCACTCTCGGAGGAATTCGGATCGAAGCTTGTGCAGATGGAGGGGCAGATCTACGCCATGGCGGGAGGGGAGTTTAACATCAACTCGCCCAAGCAGCTTTCAGATGTTTTGTTTAATCGGATCGGGCTTTCTACCAAGGGGTTAAAGCGCACCAAGACCGGAGTCTCGACTGATTCGTCAGTACTTGAAAAGCTAGCACTTGAACACCCACTACCGGGGCTTATCCTTGAGTATCGCTCTATTCATAAATTAAAGAGCACCTATGTTGACGCTCTACCGGCCCAGATCTCGACGGTTACCGGCCGGCTCCACACCCGGCTCAATCAGGCTGTCACCGGCACCGGAAGGTTATCTAGCTCCGAGCCGAATTTGCAGAATATCCCGGTGCAGACCGCTGAGGGCAGGAGGATTCGTGAGACCTTTATCGCAGATCGCTC
>JBILUF010000405.1:0-5589 GCA_044371155.1 Bdellovibrionota bacterium | reverse complement strand
AAGCCGCTGCCGAATCGATTCGCCGCAAGTTAGATCTCTCAAGCCTACTTAACTCCCAGTTGTTTTGCAGATTAAGCCAGAAGTGAGGGCTGGCACCGAGTGCTTGCGACAGCTTCACTGACATTTCGGCGCTAACCCCGCGCTTGCCTCGGCAGATCTCATTGATAGTCTTTGGTAGGACTCCAATATGTTCTGCAAGCATCGCCTGACTAATTCCAAGCTCATCGAGTTCGTCCTGTAACACCAAGCCAGGATGAATTGGAGTGATATGGTTTTGTTCTTTTGCCATAGTATAGTTCTCCTGCGGCTTAATGATAATCAACAATTTCTAAATCAAAAGCATCGTGCTCTACCCATCGAAAGCAAATTCTATATTGGTCATTGATCCTAATGCTGTATTGACCCTTTCGATTTCCTTTGAGTACTTCGAGCCGATTCCCCCGCAGCTCCTGCAAGTCTTTTAAAGAAGTGGAAGCTCCAATGCGGGCCAGCTTTATCTGAGCTTTCTGATGCAACTCAAATGGCAATCTCTTCAATGTCTGCTTGGATACTCGTCCGTAATTAATGTCCTCCGTGACTTTGTCCTTAAAACTCTTAATTGCCATTATGTTACCATAATACCGGATAGTGGTAATAAGGGCAATATTTATACTCGAAGGAACGGTATAACAATCAAATCCACCAGATTTTGCGCCTAGTTACGACTGTGATTGATTATGCAGCCGTTTGGCGCGAAGCCGGTGATTCTATCGGTTATGCCCGCCACCGACTATAACGCTTGACGTTTAACGCATTCCGTTAAATGCTCGTTAAGTGATTAAAAGCTTTCGATGCAAGGAGACTGAGCGCATCTTTGGACTTGGACGTTCCCGAGTGTTTCCTCCGAATGCTCCATCGAGCAATTTCGATCGTCGATTTGCGAGTGCCGCCTGCGAATCGATTAGAGAAATTACATGGTAATCGGAGTGGTCAGTGGAGCATCAGGATTAATGACCAGTGGCGGGTATGCTTCAGATGGCAAGATGGGGACGCGTTTGAAGTTGAAATAGTGGATTATCATTGAGACACATATGGCTAAAAGCAAATTGAACCCGGTCCATCCAGGGGAGGTGATTCAAGAGGAGTTTTTATCCCCTCTTGGCCTTAGTCAAAATCGCTTGGCCTTGGCTTTAGGTGTTCCTGCTCGTCGAATTAACGAGATTGTTCTCGCCAAACGCGGGATTTCTGCTGATACGGCGTTAAGGTTGGCGCAGTACTTTGGAAACTCTCCAGAATTTTGGCTTGGCCTGCAGATGGACTACGACCTGGATATGGCGAGGATTGATTCGGGTGGATCTATCGAGAAGGAAGTTCGTAAGCGGGCATAACAAACGCCTCGTGCCGAGCGTGAACGCCGGCACTGGCTAGCCGTTATCCAGCCTAACAATATGGAAGTGATTCGCCTCGATGATTTAGTTTTTGAGCCGTTGAGTGAGGCGGATTTCCCTCTGCTACATAAGTGGCTGAATTCACCGCACGTCGCCGATCAGTGGGATGGGGCGAAATCCTTAGAGGAAGTTCACTCTAAATATCAGGACAAAATTTCATCAGATTGGCAGCAGGCGTTTATCGTCTCCAAGAACAGCAGCCGATTCGGATATATTCAAAGCTATCGTGCTAGTCATGCAGGTGAAAATTGGTGGCCCAATGAACCAGAAACTACTGTGGGTATCGATCAGTTCATAGGCGATGCTCAATCACTCGGAAAAGGGCTTGGGACAGCGATGGTGAAAGAATTTTCTGATTGGCTTCTCCAACAACTCAATACTGCGAAGGTAATTACCGACCCTAGTCCGAGTAATACGCGCGCGGTTGCGTGCTATCGTAAAGCTGGGTTCAAGGACGTTGGTGTGGTGACTACGCCTGATGGGACTGCGCTATTAATGGAGAAAAAGGCCGGATAACAAACGGATCAACCCGGATTTTGCCTAACGGCAAAACCGGGGTTATCCTTAGCCGTTATCCGAATGAGTGCGAAGAAGCTTTCGACTGTACTCAGGCATTAATTGATCTCTTATCCATCAGCAAGCTAGCTTTCTGCGCATATTCCGGTCTAATCCGGCAAATTTGCAGGTAGCCAATCCGGTATATTCCGGTATATAATCCGGTATCATGAATACTAGCACTATTCTAATCACCCCGGAATTGCTTGCCCTGCTGTCGGAACTCGACGAGTTCAAGGGAGCTTGGCGTGCCTTGGGAACCCTTGCGCCCGAAAGGCTCAAGGCACTGCGCCAGGTCGCCACCATCGAAAGCATCGGCTCTTCCACCCGCATCGAGGGAAGCAAGCTGACCGACCGTGAGGTTGAAAAACTTCTAGCCAATCTGGCAATCAAACGCTTCAGCAGCCGCGACGAGCAGGAAGTCGTCGGATATGCCGAGGTGATGGAGACTGTTTTCCGATCCTGGTCCGACATCACCATAACAGAGAACCATATCAAGCAGCTCCACCGCGACTTGCTGCGCTATAGCGACAAGGACGAGCGTCACAGGGGCACATACAAAACACTTCGCAATGATGTGGGAGCCTTCGACGCTGATGGCAAAATGATAGGCATCGTGTTTGAGACGGCGACTCCCTTCGACACGCCGCGCCGCATGGAAGAGCTTGTCGCCTGGCTGAATGAAGCCCGCGAGCTGCGTCGGATTCATCCGCTCCTGATCGTTGCCGTCTTCATCGTCACCTTCCTAGAGATCCATCCGTTCCAGGACGGCAACGGACGACTGTCGCGTGTTCTTACTACGCTCCTGCTTCTGCAGGCGGGCTATGCCTATGTCCCCTATTCCTCGCTTGAAAGCGTCATTGAGAGCAGCAAGGAAGGCTACTATCTGGCCCTGCGTCAGACGCAAAGGACCATCCGCCGTGACGCGCCCGATTGGCAGCCCTGGCTTATGTTCTTTGCGCGCGCCCTCCAACAGCAGAAACGCCTCCTCGCAGCGAAAGTGGAGCGCGAGAGGACAGCGCTTTTCACCCTGCCACAGCTAGCGATGGATATTCTCGATTACGCCCGCGAGCAGGGTCGGGTCACAACGCGCGATATGGTACGCAATCATGGCGCAAGTCCCAATACGCTGAAAGCCACCTTTGCCTCGCTCGTCGCCAAGGGCCTTTTGGCTCGCCACGGCGGAGGCCGTTCGACTTGGTATTCTCTGCCATAGGAGCAAAAGAAAATCTGGACACCCACTCAATTAATCACCTACCGCCCTGCCGGTTATTACCGCCAGTGATTTAGAGAGGTTAGGCCGAGGCAGTTGGTGGGTGTCCTGACTTCGATTCAATCATGAGCGAAATAACTGAGCTGACATCCGAGGAACAATGGCGGGACGCACTACCAGTTCTTTGCGAACTGCGCCCTGATTTAGAAATTGCAGAAACACTTAATGCTCGGGAATCTCTCCTGACACGCGGATACAAGTTGTATGGGCTCGTTCAGAACGGGCGATTCGTCTGTGTCGCCGGCGTGGTGCTTCATCCTCACATTACCCGCGGTAATGATTTTTGGGTTCACGACTTGGCGACCCTACCCGAGGTTCGGTCGCAGGGGCACGGCGAAACGATGATGCGATTTTTAGAGGGCGAGGCCCAAGCGCTGGGATGTAGTCGCCTCTTCGTCCATACTCGTCTGATTCGCGATAGAGCCCAGAACTTTTATGAAACACATCTTAGTTACGAGCGATATGCGGTGGTATTTCAGAAAGACTTCAAATGACTAAGGTGATGATTTGCGGTAGAACAACCAAATCCAGCTGACAGTAAACTGCCGCTGATTTAGGGCCGTTATACCATCTAAGCTGCTGCCGAATCGATTCGCCGCAAGTTAGATCTCTCAAGCCTACTTAACTCACAGTTGTTTTGCAGATTAAGCCAGAAGAGAGGGCTGGCACCGAGTGCTTGCGACAGCTTCACTGACATTTCGGCGCTAACCCCGCGCTTGCCTCGGCAGATCTCATTGATAGTCTTTGGTAGGACTCCAATATGTTCTGCTTAACTTTTTATCTCAGAGACCGCGCGAAGGTCGAGAGTTCTATTTATCACGCAACATTCGAGCTGGTTTGCCGATTTGGCCGCCGCATCATTTATGAAATACCTGTTTTAGATTTCTAGTAATTTCGTGGAGCTCGCGGTCTCTGAGGCAAAAGGGGGGAAAGGGGGGTCCATTAGCTTTGGTTTGGTTGCGTTCGTCGCGAGTATCGAATCGCGACAGATCAGCCAGAGTTACCGCCAATCCTGAGGTATTTTATCCCACAGGACTGATTTTCAAATTCGCCAATACCCCCGGATGCGCGATCCGGTGGATCCGAATACCCCAGGATCGTCTGGGGTAAACGTTTGGATTAATGGAGGAATTCGTGGGATGATACTTTTCGCACGCGGGATGGCATAATCTCCGGAGTGGCCCGGGAATCCGGGACAATAATATGTTATAGCCATGGAGGTATTATGGGTCTGAGTGAAGTAAGCAGGACTAAATTTCCTAGGGAGTTCGCAGCTTGCCAGCGAGTTTCCAAAGAACTTGACTTTAGTTTTGATCCGCAGCGGGTAGAGGCCGCTTTGCAAGCGGTGAAAAGCAACGAAGTAGACCTCGCACCTCTCAAAGGTCGCAGGGTCGTCGTGGTTGATGACCATAGCGGCGTTCTCGCAGACTCTATAAGGCATCTAGTTGCGGCAACCGATGACAACGCCTCGTTCATCATAGTCCGACCAGATATGTTTAAATCGAGTGCCCCATTGGTTGAACTCGCACAACTTATCGTTGCGACCAAGGCCGAGTTTGCACTACTGGATTACGACTTAAAACTTCATTTCACGGGTGACCAACTCATACCGGCTCTCAAAGAATTGGATCCCTCGTTGAAGTGCGTGGGATTTTCATCTGAGTTTCATGAACCTTTTATCAATGCCGGAGCCCTCGGAGCTGTACGCAAATCCCTGGGAAATATTCTGCCAAGTTTTGTGGCCTTTGCTCGATTGGTTAAAGAACGCGGGCTATAACAAATCGCGGGACGCGGACGCGACGAAGTGAAGTAGTAAATTAGGAATTGGATCGACGCGCCGGTCCGCTGAACGTTAGCCAGTCTGGATGATTGTATGAGAAAATTGATAGCCATTCATTACCTTATCGCATTTGTACTAATCTCGGTACGAGTTTGTTACGCCGAATCACAACCAACTCCGTCGGCGCCGAGACCGCTCGCGTTAGGTATAATTCTTCCCCTATCAGGGAAGGCCGCGACGATGGGGAATGCGATTTACAATGGATCCCAGCTTGCTCTTAAGTCGCTGCCTCCTACAATTCGATCGAAGCTAGACGTTTACTATGAAGACGACGGCTCAGAGTCAAAGAATACGGTTAGCGCGTTCCAGAAACTGCGAGCGGAACACAAGATAGATGTTGTTGTGAGCGCGCTCTCAAACGCCGGCAATGCTATTGTGCCGCTTTCAGAACAAGCGGGTGTAACCCTGATAGCAATAGCCGTCGATCGGAATATTTCAAAAGATAAACACCACGCAGTGACCATCTGGGCAAGTCTAAATGACTTGGCGGAAGA
>JBILUF010000188.1:0-5601 GCA_044371155.1 Bdellovibrionota bacterium | reverse complement strand
CGTGCCCCCCCTTGAGCTCAAACTTAAATCCCTGTTCCTGGAGTCCCCACAGGACGTGCATCAGCCAGTAGTCTTTCTCGACTAGCTGAGCGCGAGTTTTCTTTACCACAGCAAGCTGTTCAACCAGGATCCGGTGTTCTGAGAGCTCATGAAGGAATTTCTTCTTAGCCACTACCTCTTAAGCTCCTCGAAGAACTTCTTCGTCGAGACTTTTCCGTATCGGCTTGCAGCGGCAAGCAGCGCTTTTTCGCTCAGATTCCTTGCTGCCGCTGCCACTCGAGCCTCAAGCTGACTCGTATCTTCAAGAAGCTCATCTTTGTTGTTCAGGACATCAACGAACAGAAACTCTTTGCTTAGGGCGCGTGGAAAAGCTCTTGGTCTTCTAAACGAGAACTTTCGCCCATCGAGCTCAAAGTGGCCGTGCCGCTTTCTGTTATAAACGATAGCTTCGTTATAGAGCTGTGTAAGCCCAAGTCCAAGCGGGTTGTAGTCATCGAGCGAAGTGAGAAGAAACTCATCGTCATTAAGAAACGCCCGAACGAGCTCGTCTGGGGTTGCTGGAAGCGGCCCAACTTTCGTCATCTTCGGTCTATAATAAAGGCCAGCCGCAGCGCGAACCACTTCCCCACCCTCTACTAGCTTATCGAGGTCTCTTGTGAGGTTACTGGATAGAGAGCGAAGCTCATACCGTCGATACACCCGTCCAGGCGTCATCGACTCCATTAGTTTCTGTGCCGCAGTTGCTCTCATACCTCTAGTGTACCTGGTTTTGCCCAATAGTTACATTTATTTTTACTAAATTAAAATGTAACGTTCCCGTTCGATGAATGCTGCATAATTCCGATGGGTTATCCCGTAATAAGTCGTGACAGTCACGACTTTCCCCTAACCCCACAAGAGGCGGTCCAAAAGCTTAAGACCCCGGGCGCTCCGTTCCCGACTAAATCGGGCATGCCTTTGGATTTGAGCGAGGTGGTCATTGAATGTCCGCGTGTGCGGCTCCGCCCCCTGCGCTCCGAGGATGCCAACGATCTGTTCAAGGAGTTCACCCGCGAGATTACTCGCTACCTAATCCACCAACCTACCGGGCGGATTGAGGACAATCTCGCGTTCATCCAGGGCTCGATCGCTGGACGAGCAACCGGGAGAGACCTGGCGTTCTTGATTGCAGACAGAGCCTCAGGGGAATTCTTAGAATGCGGTGGCCTACACTCCCAAGCTCGCTCGGTGGAGCCACATCTTGGCATCTGGATTAAAAAGAGTGCCCACGGCAAGGGGTACGGCCGCGAGGCTATTGCAGGGGTCGTGCAGTGGGCCTTTGGGACCTTTGAGATCCAGGCGCTTAGATACGATTTTGATCGGGCCAACACTGCCAGTCAAAAGGTGGTGGAGTCCCTTGGTGGTATCTGCGTCGGTGAGGAGGCCACCCCTCAAACTGACGGCGGGATGTTGGATACACTGATCTACCATATCAAACGGCCGAAGGGTTGACTGCCCGATAGGCCACTATCCAGATCTTAGGGGCAAAACGCCGTGAATTCTCAACTCCACGCCTACTGAAGTCTCCTTACAGCGGTGCGGTGACAGGTCACCCCGCTCCAAAAGGTTGGAAGGCGCTCGTTTCTTTTCTCGAGACAGGTGCCTCATGTTGGGATAAAACAGAGACGGCAACCTTTTTGGGGCTTTACCTTGGGGATATGTAGCTGCGCCGAGGGTAATAGGTGCGCACTGCACGCTCTCTTTATTTAGGAGCACGAATGAAAACCCAGCAACGAGTTTGGTCAGAGAAAACCGGATGGAAGATGGGAGCTGGCACCGTGGTGGCGCCGCAAATGGTGCTGTTTTTTGCTGCTCCGTCAGCTATCTCCCGAGATTCGGCAACCACTCAGTTGTCGCAGTTCTACCCCACCGCTGCGATAGTAGGGTGCACTACGGGCGGCGAGATCCTTGGTCCAGACCTGTATGAGGACTCGATCGTCGCCACAGCTATTGAATTTGAACACAGCCAGGTTCAGATCCTCTCAGAGACCGTTGGAGAGCCATCTCAATCTTTCGAATGTGGAGCCAGGCTTGCCACTGCCCTTCAGCGCGAGGATCTGAGAGCAATCCTACTCTTCTGCGATGGGCTTTGCGTAAATGGCGCAGCGCTTGCTAGTGGCATCAATTCGGTCTGCCAAGGTAAGATTCCAGTCATAGGAGGGCTGGCTGGAGATGGGGCTCGCTTTGGCAGCACTATGGCGGGAGTGAACGGGGCTTATGCTGCGCGCACCGTGGTCGCCATAGGCCTTTACGGCAAGAACCTTGCAATCTCCCATGGGAGCAACGGCGGGTGGGATAGTTTTGGACCAAAGCGTTTAGTGACTCGCTCTGAGGGTAATGTGTTGTTTGAGCTTGACGGCGAGCCAGCCCTGGATCTTTACAAGCGATACCTAGGAGAGGATGCTACGAATCTTCCGGGCAGCGCGCTCCATTTCCCTCTCAGCTTAGAGGTGCCCTCAAGCGATAAAGGTGAGGTTGTCCGCACAATCTTGGCGGTGGACGAGGCACAGCAGTCGCTCTCTTTTGCAGGGGATATTCCATCCGGGGCATCGGTGCGATTGATGCGAGCCAACCTAGATCGCCTGGTAAGCGCAGCTGGAAATGCAGCGCAACATGCCGTCGGTGCGCAGCACTCTCAGTTCGCAATCCTTATAAGCTGCATCGGAAGAAAGTTAGTCATGGGCCAACGGGCAGTAGAGGAAGTTGAGGCGGTCGTTGAAGCCCTCGGTCACAACTGTGCGATAATGGGATTTTATTCCTATGGAGAAATCTGTCCGCTCAACGGCGGAGGAATGGCGGAGCTCCACAATCAAACTATGACGGTATACACCTTGTCCGAGACAGCGTAAGAGCGCCATGCATCCCTTACTCCAGCGTCAAATTGCACGCGTCCTGCGAAAATCCGCAGATGCGGGGGTGGTTCCCGAAGAGCTCTACGCCATCATAAGTCAGACGTACAAGGATTTTGATCGTGAGCGACGACTCGCGGAGCGTGCTTCCAAGCTGATGGAGGAGGAGCTGCTTGCCCTCAACGCATCTTTGGAGGTGCGCGTCCAAGAGCGCACTGTGGATCTGGAACGTGCCAAAAGGCATGCCGAGGCTGCTGCGCGCAGCAAATCCGAGTTCTTGGCGATGATGAGTCATGAGGTGCGGACCCCGTTGTTTGGGATCTTGGGGATGATTGATCTTGCCATGGAGCACTCCATCAGCGCGGCGCCCCGGGAGATGATGCAAACCGCCCAGGCATGTGGCAGGGCCCTCCTTGTCATCTTAAACGACATACTCGATCTATCGAAACTAGAAAACTGCAAGCTAGAGCTTGAGTACCGCGATTTTAATCTGCCGCAACTCCTTGGGGAGATATCTTCGACCTTTAGGGTGCAGCTTTCTGCTAAAGATCTCCCCCTTGAGTTCGCTTGGGACGAATCACTCCCAGAGATGATATGCGGCGATGCATCACGATTACGCCAGATTATCTTCAACCTGATTGGAAACGCGGTGAAGTTTACCGAGCAAGGATTTATAAAGGTGAGTGTTTCGCGCGCCGGCTCTTCCGAGCATCCGCTGCTCCGGGTGGAGATAACCGACTCTGGGGAGGGGATCCCCGAGGCGATTCAGCGTAAACTGTTTACTCCTTTCCAACAGGGGGACTCCTCTATTCATCGCCGCAAAGGGGGCACCGGATTAGGGCTGTCGATCTGCCGCGAACTCGTATCCCTGATGGGCGGGTCGATAGATTTCAAGAGTACTCTTGGGGTGGGCACCACCTTCTGGTTTGAACTGCCGCTTACTGAAGCCTCGACCTCCTCTGTCGTGGCGGTGGCCCCAGCATCGCAAAGGCAGCCGACTGACATGAATGGACTGCGGGTGCTCGTTGCCGAAGATAATGTGCTGAATCAGCGCATTACTCTTAGAATTTTGGAAAAGGCGGGGTGCGTAGTCGCGCTCGCACATAATGGCGCTGAAGCTGTCCACATGATTCAAGAGCAGCCGTTTGATCTGGTGCTGATGGATGTGCACATGCCTATCCTTGACGGTGGCTCTGCCACTCAACAGATTCGTGCCTTAGACCATCCTCAAAAAGACATCGTCATAATTGGACTATCCGCGAATGCGCTCAAAGGGGATCGTGAGCACTATCTAGCACTCGGCATGAATGAGTACCTAACAAAGCCAATTGATCGCGCCTCTTTATTGGAGATGGTTGGCCGGATGGGTTTTCAACCCGGGAAGTGAGCCGGGGGCTCTGCTCGTAGAGGATCTGTTGATTTCCGAGTCACCTCTAGCAAGACTGGAAGAAACGGTTTTGGTAGCTGGTGGACTATGGCGCAAAGGGGTTCAAAGCGGCGCTGAGGGGGCGCATCGGCGACCGATTAGACCTTCTTGACAAACTCCGACTTCAACTTCATCTCACCGATCCCCTCAATGCGGCAATCGATGTTGTGATCCCCTTCGGTGAGCCCGAGGACTTTCACCTTCGTGCCCACCTTTACAGCTGAGGAAGATCCTTTCACCTTAAGATCCTTAACCACCGTGACATGGTCCCCCGCCTTTAGAACATCTCCATGTGCATCTTTGACTACCAGCTCCACAACACTACCCTCCCTTGCTTTTGGCACAGCGACGATAGGCCATTGATGGGAGCACTCAGGGCAGACCAATGCCTCCCCCTGCTCGTACGGATAATCGAACTCGCATTTAGGACATTTTTGCTGATCGGGCACGGCTCTCCTGGTGTATTTCTCGTCCAGCCCGGGACACTAGCAAAGGGTTGGCGACTAAAGCACCACAGGCTTATCGGCTATCTCGTTTTGATCCGGGGCGCTGCGCGGGAAATGCCCCGACAAAAGTGCAGTAGCTTTCTCGACCCCCGCCTCTACTCCAGCCTGATATCGTCCATGGGAAAAACTATCACTCATCACTGCGCAGATTGAATCCCACTCAGCTTGCGCCACCCGTGCCGCGATTCCGCGGTCCACCACCACCTCAATCGCCCGTTCGGCTAGCAGGATATAGATCAACACTCCGCAGTTATACTCGGTGTCCCACACCCGCTGCTCTGAAAACACCTCCACTGCGCGCTCACGGGGCGAGACTCCCCGTGCTACTGCTAGAAGGCTCATCGAGGGTTCTATCGCTACACACACCTCACCAGTATGCCTCTTTTCGGATTGCTGCACTGCCTGCTCAATCCCCTGCAACGCTTCTGCCGGGAACATTCTGCGAAGCGAGAGATGATTCGTGATTAGGTTATTCCAAAATCGCATACGCCCCTGCTCTTACAATCTACTGACTACCCTACCAGCGCCCAGAGGCTCCTCCCCCTGAGAACCCTCCTCCGCCGCCGCTAAAGCCACCACCACCAAATCCGCCGCGACCTATCCCACCGCCCCATGAGCGGCGATAGCCACCGCGGTGGGTGCGATATGAGACTGAAGAGGCTGGGAGCATCGCGTTTAGAAGGATTAGGGCAACGAGGACGACAACAAGTAAGAGTATAATGAGAAAGTCAGAACCTTCTCCGCGCTTTGGCTCTGGCAACTGCTCCCCGCGGATAAGGCC
>JBILUF010000187.1:0-5622 GCA_044371155.1 Bdellovibrionota bacterium | reverse complement strand
CTCCCTGTACCGATGGCCCCGCCAATCGAGGTGTTCAGTGACTGCGCTAGGCCGATCCCCATCTGCAACCTAAGGCCACCACCCAGCGAGCCGTTAAAGATGCGTGTGCCATTGAAGGAGGTGGACTGGGTGATGCGAGAGAACTCCTCCGCAAGTGCTTGCGCCTCAGTATCTAACGCGGCACGCTGCTTCTGTGAGTAGGTGCCGTTAGCGGCTTGCTCTGATAGCTCGCGGATACGGGTCACTACATCAGTGAGCGTTGAAAGGGCTGAGTCAGCGATTGAGAGGAGCGAGATCCCGTCATTGCCGTTACTGATAGCTTTGGTATAAATCCGCCCCTTGGCACGCAGGTCGTCAGCTATCGCCAGCCCCGCTGCATCATCACTGGCTTTGTTAATCCGTTGCCCGGAAGATAGCCGCTCATAGGTCTTTGTAAGCGCAGACGTGCCCTCAGCGAGACGTCGCTGCGCCGTAAGACTGCCTATGTTACTACCAATCGTAATCGGCACCTGTAACCCAACTTCGGTTCAATCAGTGCATGGTGGACAACTGGGGCGAAGCTACCACTGTGCGTCTATAAAGGTCGGAAGATACTAGGATTTGCTGCAGCGGTTCTTAGTGCGAGGAACTCGTAGGGGCAAAGCACCTAAAACTATTGAGGAATATCGTAGCGTGGAGCGCGGGCAAGCGCGCTGTCCTTTGCAGCTAGCTATAGCGCCTGAATCAACTCAAGCTGCTCCCTTAAGTCCGCCAACTGACCTTCCCAGTATGCATTCGTGCCAAACTGGGTAAAGGTGCGCTGAAAGTAGGGGTCTTGCCAGCGCCGCGCGATCCAGGCGCTAAAGTGAATATATCGAAGGGCGCGTAGCGGTTCGATCAGCCGCAGCTCGCGCCGGTCAAATGACCGCATCTGTTCATATCCTTCAAGCAGGATATCCATCTGAATCCTCGCCTCAGTGTCTCGCCCAGGCACAACCAGCCACAGATCCTGCACACACGGCCCCGTCACCATATCATCAAAGTCAACGAAGAATGGCCCGTTACTACCCCAGAGGATGTTCCCTGGGTGACAATCACCGTGGATCCGTTGAGTTGCGATCCCCCTAAAATGGCTCTCGGAGAGACGACAGATCTCCTGCACTATGCGGGAGTAGGCCGAGGCCACCTCCATCGGCAGACTCTTAGAGCGCTCCAGAAATTCCAAGTTCTTAAGCCCGTACTGCTCCGGAGTGATGCAGAGCCTGTGCGGGGCAGGGCGCTTGGCACCTACCATGTGGAGCCGCGCAAGTAATCGTCCCATCCAGGCTAGCTGCTCATCATTTAGTTCCTCTGGAGCGCGCCCTCGCACCTTGGGGAATACGGCGTACCAGATATTGATCTCAGGAGCCAATTTGAGGGTGCTGCCATCTGCGAAAGGTAGCGGCGCGCATGCTGGCACCTCCTCAGCCACCAGATCGGCAAGAAACTGATGCTCATCTAAAATCTGCTCCTCACTCCAGCGGCCAGGGCGATAGAACTTAACGATTCGAAACCGGCTGGCTGGATCGGCTGGAGCCTCTTCATCGGTTTCAATCTCCACCTCGTACACCCGGTTTTCCATGCTGTTTAGGGTGAGGCAGCGTCCGGTGCAACGAAACCCTGCCGACTCAACGGCCTGTAGCACCCGCTCGGGGGTGAGGCCATAGAAATACTTTGTCTCTTCGGTATCCTGCATGCTACGGACTGGTCGTAGTACTAAATGAGCTGCGGTAGTCGACCTCGCTCTGACGAATTACCTCGTGTGCCTCTTTGGCGCCATATACCCCAGCGATTTCAACTTTGCGCTGCTCGCCTGGCATCTGCTTGTAGGTGAGAAAATAATGTGTGAGCCTGTCAATGAGACCAGCAGGACAGTCGGTGATGTCGTGCCAGTGTCCATAGGCGCCGTCATCTTTGAGTACCGAGATTATTTTGTCATCTGCCTCGTTCCGATCAATCAGCCGAAACCCTCCGATGGGGCGGGCCTGCAGGAGGATGCCGTTTTGATGAATGGGTCGCTCGGAGAATACGCAGATATCGAGCGGATCTCCGTCACCTGTTATCCCGGTGCGACCAACCTTATTGCCGCAAAGTGCGCCTACGCCATCGCCGCAGTATGTTTGCGGCACGAAGCCGTAGAGGCACGGCACCTGGTTGGAATACTTTTGAGGTCGGTCGATTTTTAGATGCCCGCTCTCTTTGTCTATCTCGTACTTTACAACATCCGTGGGAAGTATCTCGATAAAGCAGGTGACGATCTGCGGGGAGTCAGGGCCGCTGGGAATGCCGTGCCAGGGGTGGGCTTTATACAATGTTGGACTGCTCTTCATCTAGTAAACTGTGCGCTATCGCGCCGGTAAAGGCAAGAGACCGTTCCCCTGTCGCGGCGGGGTCATAGGCTGTAGTAGGGTAGTGGATATGTTGACGCGTCTGATTCGCTCGATTTTGTGGGTTGTTTTTTTTGGTGTTATCAGTGGCTGTGCTGCAACTGCCCCAGAGCGCTATCCGCTTCCGGCTGCCCACCGCGCTGACCGCGCTGCTGGGATGGATAACTCTGCTGTCGCAATTCAAAGTGCTGCTAAGGCCAGAGTTCCCTTTATTGAGGTGGATGTACGGCCAACAGCAGATAGGCAGTTCGTGCTGTATCATGACAAGCATTTTCACCGGAAGTACTTCAACGCTCCAACTATCCCTGATGGGGTTCCAGTCGAGGAGCTGTCTCTCGATGCGCTTCGGGCGCAGCGATTTGCCGATGGCAGCGGAATTCCATTAGCTTTTCGCGAGGGACTGTTGCTTCTGCGAGGTAGTCACAGTGTGATGTTGTTGGATGTAAAGGGCGCCACCCCTGAGCGGCTGACCCTGTTGATGCAGCAGGTTGTTGATCTTGGTCAGGAGGCCAATGTGGTGGTGCAGTGCCAAGCAGTGGAGGCGGCCCGCTTCCTAGCAACACACTATCGAGAGATCCATTTTTTGGCACGGCTGCACAAAGATGCCGATCTAGCGGAATACCTAATGCTTCGGCCGTACATTGTGCAGCTCGATCCGGAGATGGCTATTCCTGAGCATGTAAATCGGATCAAGGCTGCAGGCGCGCGGGTGCTGATAAAGGCAGTGGATTCAAAATACGATTCGCCGCAGGGTTGGCGGGCACTCAAGGAGCTGGGGGCTGATATCGTACTGACTGATTATCCAAAGGATCTGGGCCAGCGCGCGGGATTAGGGAGAGATTGGCGGGAGACCCCAGCGCAGTAGCTCTATCTCAACTTCAGCCTGCTCCTCAGAAGGCACCTCATAGATGCGATCACTAGGAGGGGTGTCTGTTGATGTGCCTGGTCCAAGCCCTTGCCGCTGTGCGCGCCAGAGCCCAAAAAAACGCAGCCCCCGCGCGACCGATGTCTCCTTTAGGGCCTTAACCTCTTCGAGTGGGATACCAAAGGATTCATCAGGAAATGCAAAGCTGATTCCATCTAAGGTAAATCCATCTCTGCGCGTCAACTCCGGTATCTGGGCTGGATCGTGAGACTCAAGCCCGCTGCCCAAAGGGTCCGCATCATTTAATCCATCCTTTGCGCACCCCGGGCAAGGATTGCGCATTACCTCAGCTTTGCCATTCAGGGCGGTGCGGGCTATCCGCCGCATCGCAACGTATGAGGGCTGATCGAGGTTATCCTCGAGCAGTGGGAAGGCGTAATTTTCGTTTCTCGGATTGAGTGAGGCGTTAAGCTCATAGACTGGCAGCGCCTCTGATATGGTGGTGCGAAATCTTGCCTGAGTCTCGGGATCCTCTTGAATCAGGAACCGGAAGTCGGCCGGGGAGATATTATTGAAGATACCTCCAGGGAATGAGGTCTCGTAGCGTCGTTGCGCTGAGCCATTTGCAAAGAATAAAGCAAGAGTTAGTGAGCGGCCCTCACTGTTGAGCCTTCTCACCACATTTTCAAGGTAGGCATAGTCTTCATCAAAGGTGCCATCCACTAGAGCGCTTAGATATAGAGTCATCACCTTTGAGTCGAGCATGATTTTGACCTGTCGCTCGACACTAGCGCGTGCTGCGGGCTCCATGAACTGTAGCATCATATAGCCGGTGGGCTGTCCACCGACTGGGACGATAGTGGGAGTGGGGGTAACGGTTGGGGTGGCAGTGGGGCCAGGAGTGGGGGTGGCAGCGGGTGGAGTGATAGCTGGCCCTCCGCTACGCGAGCCATAAATTCTCTGCTCAAAAGGCACTGGAGTGGGCGGAGCCTGTAGTTCAGAGAGGGTTTCAAAGAGAGAGTTTTCCGTGGTCGTAGTGTAGTCAGCTGAGGCAAACGGAGCCTGCGGCTCGGCCGTAGTTAGCGCTTTGCGCGCTTCGCGCTGAGTCGTGATCCGAGCCGCCTCAGCCGCAGAGATTCCGGGGCTAAACGGATCGACGTTTGTGCTATCCTTGGTAGAATTAGAATCAGACTCGATGCCGATTGGAGGCTGATAGCGCTCGACATTCACACGGTCTTCCGACTCGCTGAAGCGTATCGGGTTTAGGGGCTGCTGCTCAGAGGAAAACTCCCGCGTTCTAGCCACGGCGGGCACTGGCTGAGAGATCGTAGCGACAGGGGAGGGCTGCCGCGGTGATTGCTGCGGCGAATTAGGCGAGAGTGCTAGGGCCGTCGCTGAGGCAACTAGGACGGTTCCGATTATGACTCTTCGTGATACCATGAGGAAAAGATGGGGCTATTTAATGTCAGTATAGAGAAGGAGCGCGCGCTCCTGCAACGGATGGAACGGCTTGGGATCCGTGAATCTGATATCACTGAGCGTTTTGTGAAGGGCTCAGGGCATGGGGGGCAAAAGATCAACAAAACTAGCTCCTGCGTGCATCTGACCCATGAGCCCAGCGGGGTCGAGGTAAAGTGCCAACGCGACCGCTCCCAGTCGCTCAACCGATTTCTGGCACGGCGTGAGCTGTGTGACAAGATTGAGGCGCTGGTGGAGGGCCGGCGCGCTGAGCGAGAACAGGCTATTGAGAAAATCCGTCGCCAAAAACGCAAACGCTCCAAACGCGCCAAACAGAAGATGCTCGAGGGCAAAGCCCACCGTGCCGGGATTAAGGCTGGCCGCCGATCTCCGTCCCGCCCCGAATAATATAGGGGTATCAGCAGGTTAGTCGATTTTTGAAGCATTGCTAGGGGGTTCCCTGATTAGGGGGTATCCAGCAGCGATTGTGCTGTAGGCACTAGGGCAGATTTCTTAGGGCGGGAGTAGCGGCAAACTATGATGAGTAACGACGGCAAAGGATACTCAGGGGCAGTGACGGATACATTGACCGCCGAAGCCCATCGCTCCATCTTGGCTACCTTTAGCCCGCGCGAGCAGGCCCAAAAGCACCGACCCACGGCTGAAAAGGGGATGCGACCAGGGGATTTATTCCGTTCGAAGCTAGATAGCCTAAAGGCTTGGATAGAGTCGGAGCAGGTAGAGGAGTCAAAAGAGGAAAAGCCCGCGACCTTCAAAAATCCTCTAAAGGGCTGGTAGCTCAAGTTAGCCAGCGCTAGCTGGCAGTGCCTAGGCTTAAAAGATCCGCGCTATAGCAGGGTATTTTTCAGAGAATTGAATTCTCTCGGCGAACTC
>JBILUF010000186.1:0-5644 GCA_044371155.1 Bdellovibrionota bacterium | reverse complement strand
AGAGGGGCCTTTTATAGGTCCCTTTTTTTTGAGGCTGCATGAAGGTCGTAATTTTAACGATATTCCCCGGGCTCTTCGAGAGCTTTCTGCAGTCGAGTCTTATCAAAAAGGGCTGCGACCGCGCGCTGCTTGAGATCTCTCTAATCAACATCCGAGATTTCGCCGACCCGCCGCACCACCAAGTTGATGACATTCCGTATGGCGGGGGTGCTGGCATGGTAATGAAGCCCGAGCCGCTCATGAAGGCGATTGCTCATGCCAAGACATTGCTGCCTACGGCACCAGTGGTGCTGCTCTCCCCTACCGGAGAGGTTTTTACTCAGGCTGCTGCCTACGAGCTTGTGCGTGGCGACCTTATCCTCCTGTGCGGCCGTTACGAGGGGATTGACCAGCGGGTGATTGAGCTGGCTGTTGATCGCGAGATCTCCATCGGTGACTACGTCATTATGGGCGGTGAGGTAGCTGCAATGGTAGTGATTGAAGCCACAGCGCGGCTTATCCCCGGCTTTATCGGCAATATGGACTCCCTTGCGCGAGAGTCATTCACCCCCCAGCCGAATGAGGCTGGATTGCTTGAGGCCCCGCAGTATACCCGTCCCGCTGAGTTCAATGGCCTGCAGGTCCCGGAGGTGCTACTTTCAGGCAATCATAAACGTATCAGCGAGTGGCGTGCAGCAGAAAGCACCAAGCTTACTGCCAAGCGTCGTCCTGAGCTACTGAAACGGCAGACTTAAACATCAGACAGAAAAATCAGACAGAAAAATCAGAGTCGAACATGAAAGAGTTTAATGTTGTATTACTTCACGACAAGATGGTGGATAAGCAGGGCAAACTTGTCTGCACATCACTTACCCTAATTGATGTTCATGATATCGCCAGGAGCTCCCGCACCTATACCGTCAACACCACCTATATCGCCCATCCAGCACCAACTATTCGAAAGCTCTCTCGCACCCTGCAGGATTTTTGGGAGGAGGGCTATGGTGCCGAGTACAATCCAAAGCGAAAACAGGCGCTGGAAGTAATTGAAGTGGTGACTGATTTGGATGAAGCGATCCAAAAAATTGAAGCGCGCACCGGCAAACTTCCAAAACTTATCGCCACCTCTGCCCAGCATGGAGGTGATAGGGTCACCTACCCCGCGATGAAAGAGATTATGGCGGCCTCAGATGATGCATTTCTTCTTATGTTTGGCACCGGCTGGGGGATGTCAGAGGAGCTTCTGGCACGTGCAGACTACTTCCTTGCCCCGATTGATGGGCCAACTCCCTATAACCATCTTTCAGTGCGCTCTGCCTGCGCGATTATCCTCGATCGGTTGTTTGGGAAATAGCTGCATCGCGATTCCGACACCCGGCCGCCGAGTAGCCTTGAGTTTGAGCGGTGATTTTTGAGGCAACTTTTCCCAAAAATTGCCGAACAGGTGATGTATGCACACACCTGATAAGCTCCCTGTAAGCGAGAAACCACGCGAAGCTATCATCGCCCGTGGGCCAGCGGCGTTGCCTGATGCCGACCTGCTCGCCTTGCTTTTAGGCACGGGGACTAAGAATCGATCTGTTTTTACCGTGGCCAAAGAGGTGCTCACGGTGCTTGATTCCCTCAATGGCGAAACAAGGCTTGAAGACCTTGAGAAGATTAGAGGGGTCGGTAAAGCCAAGGCCGCGCTATTGGCTGCCGCGCTCGAGTTCTCGCGGCGGCGGATTCGGCCCGAGGGACTTAAGATTAAGGGGCCTGGGGATCTCTTCCCTACTCTCTCTCATTATGCCGATCGTTTGCAGGAGCATTTTTTGTGCACCTCACTAAACGGCGCGCACGAAGTGATCAAAACCCGCGTGATCACCATCGGGTTGGCTAACGCGGCCCAGGTGCATCCGCGCGAGGTGTTTGCTGATGCCATCACCGATCGAGCGACCGCGGTGATTTTGGCGCACAATCATCCCAGTGGCGACCTCGACCCGAGCCGTGAGGACATTGAGGTAACCCGCCGCCTAAAAGCTGCCGGGGAGATCTTAGGGATCAAAGTTCTTGATCACATTATCTTTGGGCGCCGCGGCTATATCAGTTTACGCGAGAGTGAGCAGTGGTAGGGTGACCACATCTAGTCTGAAAGTTGCTGTATAAAACATTCGCCCTAAGGTAAGAGCCAGCAAAGCAGCCGATGGCGGCTACTGACTATCAGAGGAGCCTGCCATTACTACACACCACTGGGTGTCGCCGCTTAAAATCTACAGCACACTAAGCACCACTGCCCCAAGGATAATCCGATAGATTGCAAAAGGGGTAAGGCTCCAGTGGCTAATGAGTCGTATGAAGACCTTCACCGCAAGGGTGGCACTGATAAAGCTTACGAGAAATCCGATTCCAAACACTGGGAAATCAGCGGTGGTGAGCGTGTGGAAGCTCTTTATAAGTTCATATCCAGTGGCGGCGAATAGAATCGGGATCGCGATGAGAAACGAGAACTCCGCCGCTGCGGCACGGGAGACCCCTAGCATCATAGCTCCAACAATCGTTGCCCCTGATCGCGATATCCCCGGCCACAGCGCAAAGCACTGCAAGCAGCCGATCAATAGCACCTGCCGAAAAGTGAGCGCCTCAAGTGACTCCGTGCTAGCGGGCTTACGCCTGCGCTCAACAATAAGCATAATAACGCCCCCCACAATCAGCGCTACGGCAACGGAGGTGGGATTAAAGAGATGCTGTTTAATCGGCTTTCCGAGGAAGAATCCCAGCAGCAGAGCCGGTGCGCAGGCAAGGGCAATCTTGGCTATCCCATCCCAGCCCTGAAACGGACGGCCAGGGGCCGAGAAATCAAGCAGGGCCAAAAAGCGTCTATGATACAGCAAGAGCACCGCAAGGATAGCACCGCCTTGGATAACAATTTCGAAGGTCGCCGCCTTATCACCTAAAAATTGAAGGGCATCACCAACCAGGATTAAATGTCCGGTGCTAGAGATCGGAAGGAATTCAGTGATTCCCTCTACGATGCCAAGAATAATTGCGATTATATGCAGATCCATGCCCGCAAACGGTAGCGCTGCCGATTGGTTAGCGCAATAACTGATCGTCAGTTATTAGCGGGTGGACTTGCACTGATCTCAAACAGCAATAAAGGACGTCCAGGCTTATCAACGCTATTAGGTGATGCTCCGCGCGGCACCAGAGTAGTGCCCGGAGAGAGGGCCGCACTGAGGTCAGCCACATTCCCCGCATACATCACCACATAGGATCCCAATTCAGGCGCTGTGTTCTTCCCAAGAGAGCGGATCTCGCGCTTGAGGTAAAAAGATAATCCGTAAAACTCGTTGCCATATGAGTATAGCCTCGCCTGTTCCGGCACGAGACCAGCAACCATAGGGGCAAATGTCTTGGGGGTGGTTTGCTGGCTCAGCAACACAATTACCGAGCCGTTTGCCGCAAGAAAAAGCAGGGCAAAAAATAATCCGATCGTGTGGGGCCGCTGTGTAATGCGCTTGGTGCAGAGTGCTCCGTACAACAATAACCCCAACAAGAATAAAAGCATTATAGCCTGCAGTGAGACCCCCTCGGCCCCTACTTTGCTGGCGATCTGCTGCAGATCCCCAACCTGACCCCCTCTAAGCACCTGCTTGAGACTGCTAAGCCCTGAGCTGCTCCAGGTGAAGATTGCGGCAAGAGCCATTAGGACTACTGCGATGAGCCCTGACACTACCTTAATCATGGCCCGTACCCCCCAGCTCTCATGATAACGGAGGCGGCTCAACACCTCAGCCAGCCCCAGGGCAAGAAAGGGATAAATTGGCAGTAGGTATACACTGCGCTTTCCGGAGGGAATTGAGAAAAACACAATAAAGACTACGGCGGCGATAAAAGAAAATTGCGCAAGCGGAGCGGCGCTTTGAAATCGCTCGCGGGCTTTTGCCCAGGCTATCCGCAGTGAACCAAGCTGTCTTAGCGCTGTTATACCGCGCCACACAAATGGGAGCGCCAGAAGGGTCCACGGCATGAGACCCAACGGAATTGTGGCAAGAAGATACAGGGCGGAATTGTCGTGTGGACGGTCTTCCTGGGTGCTGGTGAGCCGAGCGAAGTTCTCGTAATAGACCTTCTCAAAAAATTCCGGCCCGCGATCAAGATATGCCGCAAAGTACCAAAGTAGCGCACCGAACAGTGCTGGAATGAATACAAGCAAGCATTTGCCGATAACGCGCCCCAGCCGCTCCCCCTTAATCAGCAGAAAGAGCCCAAAAACAACCCCAGGAAGCGCAATCGCGACTGGCCCCTTCGTTAATGTAGCACCACATAATGCGAGGATCGTCCCAAGTGGCACCCCTACGAGCTTCCGTTCCCACCAGCCAAAGAGCCCCATAAATGAGAACCCCAGTAATGCAGCCAGGGTCATATCCACCCGGGTGGTGCTGGCGGTGCGGAACCACTCAATCGAAGTGGCTAGAAGCAGCGTTGCAAAAAGCGCCTGTTGGGGAGGAATCCGACGGCGCAGGAAGAAAAACCATCCCAGCAGGAAAGAAAAAGAGGCGAGTGCGCTTGGGGCGCGAGAGGTAAATTCAGTCACCTCCCCGGTTAGCTGTGAGAAAGCAGTAATAAACCAGTGCATAAAAGGTGGCTTGGAAGGAACTACCCCACCATAGCCGCTTCCCAGAAGGTAGCTCCCTGACTCGAACATCGCTTGCGCTACCAACGCCTCACGCGGCTCCCCGCGGGTCGAAAACGGCCGGGAGCCGAGAAAACAGAAGCTAAGGATGGCGGTGAGCACCACTAAAAGCACGGCATCTTTAATCCGGGATGAGTTCACTTGAGTGGCTTGCATCGTTGGCGCTCTACATTTCTCTCGGGTAAAATCTAGGATACTATGCTGATACTCTGCAGGATAAGGTTTTACCCCACGAGGTAACGGTGTGACAACTCCACGGCTCTCGATAATCATCCCAGCACGAAATGAGGAGCAACACCTGCCGCATGCTTTAGCTGCGATTCAACTCGCCGCCAATGAGCATCCTGCGCTTAGCTACGAGGTGGTTGTGGTGTTAAACCGCTGCACTGATAGTACCGGGGCGATTGCGCTTGAGCATGGCTGTAGAGTGGTCAAAGAAGACAGCAAAAACCTGTCGCTCATACGGAACGCCGGAGTGCAGGCAGCTCATGGGGAGCTAATCATCACCGTCGATGCCGATAGCGTTATCTCTAAGAACATGCTCCGGGAGGTTGACCGAGCCCTTTCCAATCCAAGAATTATCGGTGGCGGAGTCATGATCTGGCCAGAGCGCTGGTCGCTTGGCATCATCTTGACCGGATTAGCACTTTTACCGATCGCTCTTTGGTATCGGATCTCATGTGGACTTTTCTTCTGTCGCAAAGCGGACTTTGATGCCATCGGTGGATTCGATCCAGCACTTGTGAGTGTTGAGGATATCGACTTTGCAAAGCGCCTTAAGGCCTACGGGGCGCAAAGCGGCAGACGGTTTGCCACCCTGCTACGGGCCTCGATTCAGACCTCATGCCGAAAATTTGATCGGTTTGGTGACTGGTATTTTCTGCTCAATATCGCAGCCTCGCTCAAACTGCTGCGCGGCAGAGATCAAAAGCTTGCGAATACTGTTTGGTATGATTTCGAGAGATGAGCGGTAATATTGATGCACAGTAT
>JBILUF010000185.1:0-5732 GCA_044371155.1 Bdellovibrionota bacterium | reverse complement strand
TATTCAGGGGGTCGTGGGAGCTCAGTGGGCCAAGGAGCTTGGTGCTGCCAAGATTTATATTCTACATGACCGCGAGCTGTACGGGAAAGGTGTGGCTGAGATGTTTCGTAAAGGTGCAACTCAACTGGGGCTAGCGGTGGCAGGATTTGAGGGGATCGATTCGAAGGCCTCAAATTATAAATCGCTTGTCACGAAGATCAAACAACTCGCTCCTGACCTCATCTATTACGGAGGCACCACCCAGACCAATGCGGGACAACTTGTGAAAGATCTTCGTGCCGGGGGTGTCACGGCGAAATTTATGGTGCCGGATGGCTGCTTTGAGACTGCCTTTATTGTGGCCGCAGGCAAGGAGAACCTTGAGGGCTCAACGTATATTACCTTCGGTGGTGTTCCGGCGCAGCGGTTAACAGGCCGGGGAGCGGAGTTCTACCGAAACTACAAGAAGACCTATGGAATCGAGCCAGAGGGTTACGCCGTGTATGGCTACGAGGCTGCTCAGGTGGTACTTGAGGGCATTCGTCGCGCTGGGGTGAAAGATCGAGCGGCGATTCTCGCGGCAGTAGCATCCCTTAAAGATTTTCAAGGCGCTTTAGGCACTTGGTCGTTTGATCAAAACGGGGATACCTCGCTGCGGACGATGAGTGGGAACACCGTTGAAAATGGGGCCTTTAAATTCAATAAAGTGCTGGGGCAATAGCGCACGTTTAAAGTTTCGCTGAGCGAACTCTGTCAATTCCCCCCTTTTTTTAGGCAGGTGTACTTCAACCTGAATCAGCGCTTGACCTGACCAAAATTGAAGTGCAGGTGTCTAAGATACGGGGGGAAGATCACTGGCGCGATATCGCGCTACAAACTCTCAAGCCTCGCAGTTTTTGGCCATCAAAGAGATTACTTGACGATGTACTAATATATTAGTACGCTAACCCTATGACTCAAGAGCGCGTAGCGTACGAAGGCCAAGCATTTACGATTGAGTGGTATTTCGACCGACGTGGCCGAAGTCAGGCGTTAGAATATTTTGAATCGCTTTCTGAGGACCGTCAGAACGACGCTTTTACCCTCTTTAAGCGAATGGGAGAGCACGGGAAGATTTTCGACATAACAAAATTTAAAAATGAGGGTGATAAGCTATTTGCTTTTAAACCGCAGCCGGATCGCTACCTGTGTTTTTTCTTCGTAGGGCGAAGAATAATTATTACAAATGCCTTTGAGAAAAAGAGTCAAAAACTGCCTCCAGGAGAGAAAGAACGAGCATTAAAGGCGAAGGCAGATTTTGAGTCGCGAATTAAAAGAGGGACATAGTATGGCAAAAAATAGAATAGCCTCCACTTACGATAGAATGATGAAGGATCCGAAGCGCAAGGAGCGCTTCGAGGAGAAGTACACACAATTTTTACTCTCGGAAATCATTCTAGGGTTGATGGAGCAGGAGAAAATCTCCGTGAGAGCGCTTGCAAAATCAGTGGGCATTTCCCCAGCCGTAATACAAGATATCAGATCAGGCAAACGGAAGAATATTACCGTAAAAAACCTAATCGGGATCGTTGCTGCTCTCGGCGCAACTGTTACCATCGAAAAGGGCAGAAAAACCTATTCGCTATCATAAGAACCGCTAGTGTCTTTAATCCCTCTCCTACTCCGGTGTGGCAAGCTCCAAAGACGTTGGGTAAAACACCCTCAAATATTTCCGAATCCTATCCCTTCGGTGACATTCTTTTTGTGGCTTATCGGATGCATTCTTAGTTGTATTCAGAATCGGTTAAATATTGTACGGTGCGGAGGAATTAGCGTCTCTCTTTCCGGCTAGTTGTTCCCATGCTTGGCTACGAGGTATTTCTCCAGCAGCTTATTACCGGACTCTCTAATGGGATGATCATAGCGCTCATCGCCCTAGGCTATACGATGGTCTACGGGATCATCGAGCTTATAAATTTTGCGCATGGCGACCTCTTTATGCTGGGCAGTTTCCTGGCGCTAACTTTGCTGGGGCTAGGCGGAGTTGAGGCGGCGCAGGCTGGAACGGGGCTCGGCTATCTTGCAGTGGCAGTCCTATTTATCGTGGTTCCGATTTTTTGCGCGATTCTGAACTGGCTCATCGATAAACTTGCGTATCGTCCATTACGCAGTGCGCCGCGTCTGGCTCCATTCGTATCGGCGATCGGAGTATCTTTTATCCTTATGAACATTGGGCTTTTTTGGGGTGGGTTGCCTCTTCAGGTCTTTAATAACGGCAATGCTGCGGCAGCGCCCAAGGATTTTCCAGCGCTGATTCCGGCCACTAATCTGCTGGGAGATGCGGCGATACAGTTCACTCTGCGTGATGCCATGGTGTTTGTGATAGCGGTGCCGCTCATGTTGGGTCTGCGCCACTTTGTAAAACATTCCCGCACCGGTAAAGCGATGCGTGCGGTGGCGCAAAATCCGATGGCGGCACAGCTGATGGGCATCGATGTAGACAAGGTGATAGGGTTCACCTTTCTGGTTGGCGGGGCGCTTGGTGGGGCTGCCAGTGTGGTATACGCTCTTTGTTATAATACGATTTATTTTCAGATGGGCTTTCGGGTGGGGATCGATGCATTCACCGCTGCGGTGCTAGGTGGTATCGGCAACCTTCCAGGTGCACTTTTGGGCGGGCTCTGCATCGGGGTTATTCGCGCGATGAGTGACCAGTACCTATCTACTCAGTGGACCAATACTGTGGTGTTTGTGGTGTTGATAGCCACCCTGGTGTTTCGACCCAGTGGCATATTAGGTGCTCGGGTGCGAGAGAAGGTATGAAGAGCTTACTCGCTACCCGGCCCGAGATTCTGCTGCTAGCGATCGCCGCATGCATCCCAGCCCTCAACGCGTTGTTGCCCTTTGAGCTAGTCGCACTTGAGTCCACCCGGCCAATCCTAATTTTTGCCCTCATGGGTCTAGGATTAAATATTGTCACGGGCTCCACCGGACTATTACATCTTGGGGTGGCGGCATTCATGGCGATTGGGGCGTATAGCTACGCTGTGCTTTCGTGTGACATTTACCCGTTCCAGTTTGGGTTTTGGTCAGCACTGCTGCTCACCTGGCTTATCGGGATGGTGGCCGGCGCTCTTTTGGGAGTACCCACTTTGCGCTTACGGGGCGATTACCTTGCAATCGTTACACTTGGCTTTGGCGAGATCGTGCAGGATCTGCTGCGTAACCTCGATGTAATCACCAAGGGCACTCAAGGGATTAACCCCCTGCCCGCTCCAACGTTTCTGGGGTTTGAGATTTCATCGAGTAATTCGGTGGGATGGTACTACCTGTTGCTTGGGATTTTGACTGTAGTTGTGATCTTAAACCGCAACCTTTTGCATAGTCGCATCGGCAGAGGGTGGCTTGCTGTGCGTGAAGATGAACTAGCTGCTGCATGTATGGGGCTTCGAGTGGTGCGGATAAAATTACAAGCCTTCGCGGTGAGTGCCGGAATCTGTGCCTTGGCCGGTGCATTGTGGGCAAGTCAGCTGGGTTCGACCGGTGAGCCCGGCAATTATGATTTTCAACTCTCGATTATTGTGTTGTGTATCGTGATCGTCGGAGGTGTGGGGAGTATTGCGGGCGTGCTCTTGGGTGCGGTGGTGATGATCGGATTGAACTCGACTGTTCTTACCAAGCTCTCGGAGGCTTTGGTGCAATACGGTTTTGTCAGTACCGGAGTGGTGTGGGCGTCGCCGAATAACTGGAAGTATATCCTGTTTGGCCTGGCGTTGCTTGTCATGATGCGGGTACGGCCCGAGGGGCTACTGCCGGCGAAACACCAAGAGGGAGAGCGCTCGTGAGTTTACTTGAGCTACGCTCGGTATCCCTTCGATTCGGCGGGCTTGCAGCGCTCAGCGATGTAAGCCTGAAAGTGGCCGCAGGCGAGATCCTATCGGTCATTGGGCCGAACGGCGCAGGAAAGACCTCGCTCTTTAATGTGATTACTGGACTATATCCGCCCTCTGGTGGGCAAGTGTTACTCAGAGCCAAGCCGTTACGACAGAGCCCCTCTATTGCTTTAGCGCTGCGTGTGCTGGCGGTGGCAGTCGTAACCGCTCTTGGTGTGGGATTATTGATACAGGTGCAATCACTCTTTCAGGTAGCGGTGATTGATCACTATGTGTACCAAGAGCCCTTCCCGTGGGGCGCTGCGGCGGCATCTGTGCGCGAGTTCATCGCGCAGAGGTCTGCTGATCTTTTCCTCCCCATGGTTGTGGCTGCTATTGCTGGAGCCATGGGAGCGCTTATCTCTTGGCAACGCACCCGCGCTGGTAGTGAGGTGGTGGCGCGTAGTGGCATCTCGCGCACCTTTCAAAACATCAGGCTTTTTGCTGAGCTATCCGTTCTTGATAATGTGCGGATTGGGATGGATCGGTGGGGACGCGCTACCATGCTGGAGGCCGCGGTGCGTGCGCCACGGTTCTTTCACGAGTGCGCCGAGCAGACAGCTCGCGCGTTGGAGTTGCTGCGATTTGTTGGGTTGGGCGAGCAGGTGCATCGCCGCGCGGATGAGCTTCCCTACGGAGATCAGCGTCGTTTGGAGATCGCTCGAGCGTTGGCGACAAAGCCAGCGATTTTGCTGCTTGATGAGCCAGCCGCAGGAATGAACCCGACTGAGTCTGCGGCATTGATGGAGCTTATTCGGGGGATTCGCGAGCTGGGTACAGCGATTATTCTTATTGACCATCACATGAAGGTCGTCATGGGTGTATCGGATCGGGTGGTGGTGCTCGACTATGGACGAAAGATCGCTGAGGGCACTCCCCAAGAGGTCTGTGCAAATCCTGCCGTTATTGAGGCCTATCTCGGTAAAGGAGCGAGTGCTGCATGACCCCGCTTTTACAGATTGAATCGGTGTGCGCTGGATATGGCCGGGTACAGGTACTAAAGGGGGTATCACTTGAGGTACGCTCGGGCGAGATTGTGACACTGATCGGGGCGAATGGTGCGGGTAAAACAACTATCCTGCAGACTATAAGCCGCTTTCTGCCACTGACCTCTGGAATAATTCTATTCGATGGTAAAGATCTCCAGGTTTGCAGGCCCAGCGAGCTTATCTCGCTCGGAATCGCTCATGTTCCCGAGGGGCGGAAGATTTTCCCCCGACTAACAGTGCTAGAGAACCTTGAGCTAGGTGCTTACTGGCTCCAGAAGGCAGACAAAAGTATCAGCGATTTTGATCAGGTCTTTGAGCTGTTTCCGATATTAAAGGATAGGCGTAGCCAAGCCGCTGGTACGCTCTCTGGTGGGGAGCAACAGATGCTCGCGATCGGTCGCGCTCTGATGGGTCGGCCAAAGATGCTACTGATGGATGAGCCATCAATGGGAGTAGCACCAATCCTGGTGGAGAAGATCTTTGAAACGATTAAGAAGCTCAACAACGCGGGCCTGACTATTCTATTGGTTGAACAAAATGCACATCTGGCGCTTGAAGTTGCCCATCGAGGGTATGTTTTAGAGCTGGGTAGTATCACTTTAAGTGATTCACCAAAAGCGTTGCTCTCAAATCCACAGGTGCAACAGGCCTATCTTGGGGCGTAGGGTTTTAGCCGGTTAACAAGGGCGGTGTGATGGGCCACCATGCATGACTTTACCATGCTAGCTTTACCATGCTGGCTTGTATTCCAGAAAAAAGGGGCTCTGGAGTAAGTTTTCATCCGCCCCAGGTTGAAAACCTACTCACAGAGCCCAGCGAAGTAGCGAGGTACAAAAATCGGCTTATCAAGCGG